>JACRDE010000435.1 GCA_016212935.1 Desulfomonile tiedjei
CCACGCAGGTAAAACTCTTACCTACCGCTGACCCCCAACAACTCGAGCCCCAGGAGTCTTTGCCCTTATGCATAACCCCAACGCCCAAAAAAATCCGCGTGACCCGCCGCGTCATGCAATCCCGCGAAAGCCCAACCCCGAGACCCCTCGGTGTACCCGGGCAGGGGTATTTTCAGGTAAAAGCCGGGGTCCAGAACCTATTGATAATACTGGGTTCCGACTTTCCCCGGAATGACAAATCAGGGAACTGCACATCTTTAGGTTAGCCCTCATGGGGTGGAGCCTGGGAACCAGCACTTTCACGACTTTAGTGGCACGCTTCTCCAGGTTTAGATGGTTTTGAGACAGTGTCTATACTGTTTGGTTCTAAAGCCAGTTATTTTCGGGCAAGCTGGACATCTCCTTATCTCCGGTCGATCCAAGTCCGTCGGACCGTGGTTCAGGAGACCCCCAGTTTGCACCGTGCCCAAGTCACTCATTCGAAAGCGTCTCGTTTTTAATCGTCGTCCTCGTCTTTGTTCGTACGCTTGTACTTGCGTGACCGCTTCTTTGATTTCGGTTCATCATCATCGTCGTCCCAATCCTCCTCCCGGTCTTGACGCCGGGAAACGGAGGCACCTGCAGGACCTGCGCTCCCCTTTGAAGCAACCGATCCCAGAATAAGATGACCGGGCTTTGCGAGCGTCGGGGGCTTCTCCATTGCCGCTCTGAGAAGATTGTCTCTCGCCTCTGACGCCGCTTTCTCCGGAACCTGGGAGCCTTCCCCTACCAGCACGAAGGATGCCCAGTAGAACGGATGACTGTAGCGCTTGCTTATGCTTCTCACCTGATTTCTCGCCGACGCCAGTGCCTCCGCGGGTTTCTGCCCCTGCTTCATGCTCTTCATGAACTCCTCTACAAATACCATAGAGGCCCTTTCTGAAACGGTCCAAAGACTCATCAGAACGGTCTTTGCGCCGGCGTACTGAAAAGCGCGTCCCATGCTCATGATGCCTTCGCCGGTCTTGTATTGTCCTATTCCTGTCTCGCATGCCGCCAGCACGACCAGTTCGGCATTGAGATCGAGATCCAGGACCTCGCTCATTCTGAGATATGGGTCAGGCAACGATGTGGTAGAGCTCAAAACCAGAACTGGCTCCATGACTCCAGGGATGTCATTCCCGTAGTAACCGTGAGTGGCGAACAGGAGGCATTGATACCCTGCTAGAGATTGACGAGTGAGTCTCTCCTTGGTGGCCTCCTGCTCCACGAACAAATCGGTTTGGCCTAGATAGATCCTTTCAACTGATTTTCCGAGTTCCCCTGTCAGCTCCAGTCTAGGCCAAACGAGGCCAGGAGCACCGGAATCCTGCACAGGAGTCGCGGAGGAAGTGTTCTGCTGGATACCAACGGGATGTGAGCCGGTCTCTTGGGATTGCGCTGGCGCTGATGAAGTGGAGGTTAGATCGACCTTGGCTCGTAGATCCATAGCTGGAGCCATTGTCTGGTCTCCAGACGATATCCTGGATATGGTTTTGGGGGCTTGCCCATGAACATCCGGATCCAGCGATCCATCCTGAACGCTTTTGGATGCGACAACTGTGTTTGGAGTGTCTAACTGTCGGGATTTGTCAGGTTCTTGACCGGCGCAATAAGGGATGGGATCCGCCATTACCAGCAGACGGTCCCCAGACAGGGCACCTTTTGGCATCGCTCGCCCCAGGGTCAGGGATGTTAGCGATTGATTGTATTGAATCCTGTATCTGTCCCCGAAATAGACCAGCCCGTCAGGATAGGCTCCTCCCTCGTCTTTCCCCCAGGAAATACGACCTCCAACGACCAGGGTTTCAAATGGCAACTTGCCGAGACATTCCTCAGGGAGAATGACGACAGAGCTCATCTCTGGAACACTACGCATCACATCCGCAAGAAGTCTAGAGTAAATCTTGTGTCCGAGCGCAGGATCATATTGTTCCAGCTTGCCTTTCTGCACGGTTCCCGCGTGCCTCTCAAACGGTTCTCGGAATCGGTTGATTACCGCATTTAGCTCTTGGTTATTCCAATCGACGTACGAAGTCTTTATAATCTGTTTCCCCTTAATCAAGCGGACTGCGACCCCGTTCCCAACCGCATCAAGGAGCAAGACGAACTCGTCGGGCTGTATTGCAGCGTTCTGTAGCTCAATGGGTTTTGGATAGCGAACAGCAGCATAGCGGCTGTGGTTCTTCCACAACAAGTCAACAAATTCCTTGAACTTGACCTCGGCAGCCTCGATCGCTTTAGTTTTTTCATCGTACGCGTCAGGGTGTTGCTCGCGAGTCAGGAGATCTCGCGCCTTGCTGAGGGAAGCGAGTGTAGCAACGAGCTTCTTTTCTCGATCCATCAGGTCTTGCTTGAAGCCCAGGAGGCCCAAATCGGCTTTTTGGGCTACGTGATCCGCGAACTGCCTGGCTCGAGCGAACTCGCTCCCAAATACACTCTGATTTGGGCTGCTCTTTTTCGAGTCTTCCTTCACGTGGACCCTGCTGAGGCCTTTGGCAGCCTCAGAAGGCAAGAAGCCATTCACGGGTCGGTGGAAGAAATCCTTGCGTTCGGAGACGAGTCTTGATGCTCGAATGCGCTCTGCAGATTGTGCGGCCTCACTATAGTGCTTTACTGCACTCCCGTAATCTTCGGAACTCTCTGATATCTTGCCAAGGCCTGTTTGTGCGACGAAGTAATCTTCCTCACGACCGTGGCGTCGAGCTGTTTCCGACAATTTCTCAAAAGTTACCTTGGCTTCCTTGAGTTCTCCCTTAATCAAGTGCAGACGAGCCAGTGACGAATTGAAACCGGAGGTTTTGATGTAAGGCTCCGCCATTTGTGGTCGGCCCATCTCGAGATACACGTCACCCACCAGCTTGGCTGCATAGTACTTCGGAATTCCAGCGGATTGGGCAATTTTCAGGGCCGATTCGAATTGCTCTAGCGCCTGGTTGTACTTGGCCTGATCCCCGGTGACTCGCGCCCATTCCAGATAAAGGCTTCCGACACTCTGCAACGTGAACACCTTCAGTTTCGGATTCCAGACGTTCCTGGCATCTTCCAAAGCACGTTTCGCCACCGTCTCAGCCTCAGAAAACTTGCCCTGTTTTTGAAGTGATTCTAAAAGGTTGGCCGTGACATTGCGACGTAATTCTGGATCCTTGCCCGCTGCCTCCAGAGCTTGATTGAACTGTTGGGCCGAAGCTTGTGGCTTCCCTGAAGTCTGGTACAGGATGCCAAGATTGTTGTGGGCCTGCGCCTGAACCTCGGAATTGGTTATGTCTGCGCGTGCCGATAAAACCTCGTTATAGTACCGTTCAGCCATCTCGAAATCGCCCATGGCCCAGGACGAGGCGCCAATGCTGTTGATTACCCGCAACCGTCCAGATTCCTCCTGGAAGCCTGGAACTAATGACTGAGCTTTCCTGTAATAGGCAAGCGCCTTGTCCATGAGCCCCATGAGGAAGTAGACGTCCCCCAAGGACTTGGTTGCCCGAAATTCCGCTTGCCCATCCTTTCTCTTTTGCGCGTCCTGAAGCGCATTCAGGTAACTCCGCTCTTTCCCTTTGGGGTCTCGCAAAACAGCTTCGGCAATACTGTCATCGATGCCGATTGTGACACGGAAGAAATACATTCGAGAATCAACTGACCCCAGTGTCTCAGGATGCCCTTCTTTGACCTCTACCGCCGCCGGCCGAGGGGGCTGGGGTGCCCGTTCGGTCGTGGATTGGACCTTTTTCGGCTTGGCCTTCTTCTTGGGCTTGTCTTCGTCGTCATCGTCATCGGGCTCAGGCTCTTCCTCGGGTACGTAATGGCCCTGTTCATCGCTCGGATAGACGTGAGGATGCTTGATTCCCAGAGGAATGTGGGGGAGAATTGTTCCAATCCCCACGCCTATATTCACTCCATGGGACGTTGGAGGATGCACCCCGCTCTGTGTGCGGGGGGGAGTTGTTATCGTAGAAGTTGGGGTTGTTGTTCGTGTTCCAGGGGTCACGGTTGTTCGGACGCCGCCCCTCGATCCGGGGAACCCTGAAGGACCGGCAAAGGCAGTCGAATCGATCATGAGCGCAAGGATACTTCCAAGTGCAATCAGCGTAACATACCTAGCGATGGAAGAAAGATGCACATTCTCTGCGGAGTTGATCCGGCCGAGAGCCGTGCGAATCCTGCAAATTGTGCTGACTTCCATCGCCATCTCTGAACCAATATGGCAAAACTTATGACTTGAACCATTCTGCGATTCCATGAGATCCCCCCTTGCAAATGGCAACATGTTTGTCATTGATGGCATTCTATTGGAACAAAGGTCCCTGAATAGTCCCGAAAAACAGTGCCGAAGCTTTTTAGTTGCATGATTCGATTGCTTCAAGCGACTTGTCTCGGAACGTCGGCTTCTCTTTGCCCGCATTCCATATGGTGACTCGCCGATTCAGCGTGTCAATTCTTGCCCATTGGGCCGATTCGGTTTGGGTTCGCGATACAATCGGCCGAAACTGACCGCAGTTTACAGTAACGAACTGGACGTGGGGATTCTGCCAATTATTGTTCAGGTATTGAACCACGGCATCAGCCCTGCTCCGACCCAAGGCGCAGTTGCGTTTCTTGTCCCCGGCTTCGTCTGTGTGTCCTTCTATAATTAGCCAGGAGCCTTTGAACGAATTGTCGCGCAAAGCTTCCAAGAGATTGTCCAGCATCTGTTTCCCCGCTTTGTCCAGCATGCTGGAATTCCTATGAAAGAAGATGTCCGTTTTGGCGAGCTTTGACCGATATTCCAGAGGAATTTCGTCTGGTGAACTAAGAACGTTCTTGAGTGTTCCAGGCGTGTAAATAACTGACATCGCGTTGTAATAGTTGTCGATCAAATCCTTCTGGAGTTTGCTGTCCTCGTAGGCGGCCAATGCCTCGCTCGTTCGGAAGTGCAGAGAAGCTTTTTCTGCGTCGCCGTTCATTTTGAACAACTCCCCCAGCAGGCGATTAGTTTCAGCTAAGTAGCTTTTCGATCGTTGAAGCAAGATTGCGCGAAACCGGTTGGCTTTCAGAAGCCGGTTCATGGCCTTTTCGTGGTCGCCCGCCTCCCAATAGATCTTCCCGAGGAGAAAGTAGCCCTCGGCGTGGCTGCCATGATCTGGGCAAATATCGAATGCCTCTTCAAACATCCTCGTTTTTTTTCCGAGGTCTTGCTCTTCGATGGCGAGTTTGTAGAGTTCATGGGATTTTGCGAAATCTTCATCCGAGCAGCCCGCCGATACTTGAGCACACAGAAAAAAGCAGGCTGATACCGATATGCAGATGCAGCGCAGACTTGTTCCAAATGACTTCATGCGTACTACTCTTTATATGATTCAACTAGAATAGTGGCCGAGCTCCAGGTACCTTTGGGTTTGGTACCGTCGAAAAGCACGCGCCGAATTGCTCCGATGAATTGCTCCTGCGGCTCTGTATTCTCCGACTGGGGCTCGCCCACGGAGTCCTTCTGCCACAACCCTTCCAGAAGATCGTTTTTTTCGGGAAGCAGAAAGGCTATCAGCATTTCCTTACCGAAGGGTGGGCCGACAGCGAATGAGCCTTCGGCACACCCCACACTGACGGATTCGCCGGAAGCGACTTTGGTTCTCTGAGGGCCGTGCATGGGATAGAGCGGATGGATAACCCCTTCACTGTCAACGTTGGCAATGTAGAGGTAACCTCCTTGCTGCGCCTTGGCTTTGAAGCATATGCGGTCACCGTTCACGACCTGCCCTCTCTTGCGGGCGGCCGCACCTTGCGTAATCAGTTCCACGTCCACCGCAGCTGCAGAATTTCGATTCTGCAGTCTTCTAAATGCTGTCTGGTATTGCAGGGCCCTGAGGTTTCCTGCCACTTTATTGATGACTTCTTCCAGATTGCTGTTCAGCTGGGGTTCCCAATAGGTTCCGGTGGAGTCGGACAGCCTGCCCCCATAGACTCCGCTCTTCTTCTCGAACGAGACCACGCCCGCAACACCCGAAGAGTTGGTAGCTATGGAAAGCTTGGGGATTCTGCGCTTCAGCTCTGATTGGATATGTTGCTTTTCTTTCTCGCTGAGACCGCCCTCCAACTTGAGCAAGCAAGCTAACTCAGATGGCTGTTCAGCAGTTGCAGAGGGTTGAGATCCTGTGACGAGGAACGCTCTGGAACTCAATTCTTTGTTGGAAAAATGCTTCTGAGGTATCTGAGCGTAACCTTCTCTTTCGATTTCCTTGGAGAGGTAGTCGGCCAGTTCCTGAAAAGTTGTCTTGCCGTCTCGATTAAGGTCAGCTGCTCCAGCCATAGCGTGATATAAAAACCACGTGTACACGCTATGAAAACCTTTCGGCTCCCTCGCCATTTCAACTACCTGGGCAGGCTGAGAGTCTTCCGCCGCGGAGAGCGCTATCAGCTCGACTCCTGGGGCCGTGCTATGATCCACCAGGCCTGTCTTCACCGCCTGCTTTTGTCCTACTTGCGACCGCGAGTCCCCGCTCTCTCGCGGTTCGAACACGCTCTTGTAACCCGAGCGAGCTTGAATGGTTTTGCTTTTCCCAAAAAAACCGTCAAGCCTTTTATACATAGTGCCGGAGTGGCACGAGTCGCTGACGAATATGAGCGTACGACCACTGAGGTCTTGGATTAATTGCTTTGCTTCATCGTCCATCAGAAGGTTCTTGCACTTTTTCGCGTCAAAGGCGAACCCAGGCCTCCCCATGAACTCGCGCCGGGTTTTCTGTCTGACCATTTCCGTGTCCCAGCAGACATACGCTTCATCGAGACCGTCTTGAAGCTCGTCTCCGTCTTCATCCCAGACCTGAACGCCGTGTCCGCTGTAGTAGAAGAAAACCACCTCTCCGGGATTTGTGCCGTTTACGAGCCAGTCCTTAAAAGCCTGCACTATGTTGGCTTTGGTTGCCTCGCGATCCACTAGTCGCTTGATATTGGCAGGTTGGACCATACCGGACTTGACCAGGGCGCTCGACAGTAGATTGAGGTCTTCTATGACTCCGGGAAGGTTGTCTTCAGGATCAGGATAGTTCTCGATTCCCACCAGGAGGGCGCGATTAATCGTAAGTCCTGCCTCCGCCCGAGCAAACTCTGACGAAGCCCAAGACAAAACGGCCACCAAAACTAGCATGCTTTTTGTGACGATACCGAGCCGCATATCCTCTTCCTAATACCAATGCGCCTTCAAAGCGGTAAGATCTGGGAAACACCTCTTACAAGAAGGGTTTCTCCGATTTTGCTTCTTTGATTGCGAATTCGTATAAAGCGTCACTTTCTTTTCAGCAAATACCAGACCGACTCCACTGCATCGAGACTTGATGACTCAATGATGCTGGCAAACCTCTCGAACGATGTCGGTTTAAGGGCAGGCGATACAGGGTCTGTTTGCGGCTCGCCTTCTCTCTTACGTCGAATCGACTTGGCCGGGGCCATTGTGCGTTCCATGGCCTCTTGGAAGCTCTTCTCCGCCTGCTTCAGAGAGGAGCTGTCGTCTTGTGCTCGCAGACCGTCGATATCCTTATATAAGGCTTCCAGCTGAGTGTTCCGACTCCGGCTGGCAACCACAAAGATTTTTTCTTGGCCCGCCTGGTCATCGTGGTGCAACCAGGCGTCCTTGGAAGGAATCCAGTAGATTCGGTCGGGTGAAACCGGATTTTCTATGGGATTGTTCGGGGCCAGATATTCCTTTCCGGGGAACAGCTTGTAAACACCACCGTTAGCCCCGACCTGAAACACGTAAACAAAGCTCCTTTCCAGTGGACGGAATCCGATCTGATAGTTCTGACCGGCGTACATTGTGCAACCGTTGCTTATTGTGGTGTCGCCACAATGAGCATCAGAGCACTGCGGGGCACCAGGCTTGGGATCGATGCATTCCGGAGACTTGCAGCGAGCGTCCTGGGCGACGAACCAGACTTTGAGTTCCAGAGGCTTGTCGAGCTTTGATACCATCGATACTGGGAATGTGCCTGAAAATCTGCCTTCGAACTGAGGGTTTTGACCTCCTTCGGTCTCCTTACGGGTCTGATCGTAAATATATTCATAGAGCTCACGCACACCCACAACTCCGTTGCGGTCCTGGTCGGCTTCTCCTCGCAGCCCTTTCAACAGAAAGGACGTAAACACGCTGTTTCCCCATCCCTGTTTTTCCTGAGAATACTCCTCCGAACGACTGGAAGAGAGGATAATTCTTCCCTCGGAGCTCCCGAAATCCTGAACGAACTTGTCAATCGGTGATTGAATAGATTTGGTGGTCGTTTTCGAAAAGCCCCCTGCGTGGCACGCATCGGCGATTACCAGAACCCTGCGCGACTCGAGCCTGTCAAGAAAGCTCAGGTTGTTCATTTTTATGGCTGTGGCTTCGAGGAAGTCGGGATCTGCGTCATGGGTAAGAAAGAAAAAATCGCCCGGTTTTTTCGGATCAGATGCTCCATGACCGCTGAAGAAGAGCACTACAGTGTCTTTCTTACCGGCTTTCAATAGCTCGTAATACAAGAGCTTTTCCACTTCGGTTTTGGTGGCCTGCTCATCGACCAACAGGTGAGCGAGAGTCTTGCGAAACACTTTGTCATTGGTCTTGAGGAGACCGGCAAAATCGGAAGCATCCCTTGCGGACAGCTTTAGCCCAGGGATTTTGGGGTTCTTATATTTTGATACGCCTACGGCAATTACGTATAGGTCTCCGGAGCCGGATTCCGAACTGTTGGGGAGGTTGTCGCGCACCCTGCCAATCGCCTTGTAATCCGAGCTTGACTCCTGATTTTCCGAAGCACGCGCGGTTGAGCAAGCGAAAACAGCCACAATGAGAAACACGGCAAGCAGAAAAACCGCCTTCAGCTGCCCTGATGTTGTCTCGGACCTATGGTAGTGAGCGCTTGATCTCATGGCCTATTACGTCCGCCGATGGAACGAAATGACAGGCGTCCGCCTATGTCAGGTCGCGGAGATCCAAAACCGAGGTGCCTCTCATAAAATGTTCCTCGGAGATCGACTTTGACTTGGTATCTTGCTTTGTAGTCCTGCGCTGAGTCTAACTGCCGTACGAAAACCTACTTCACAGGACGCAGCCCCTTTGGTGGCTCTGTTTTCGTTTTCGAAGACTGGGACTCGGTTACTGGTTTCAGGCCGCCACCCTTTCCGGTCTTTTTCGACCGATCGCTGACCTCCGTAGCGCTTTCCTCACTATCAGAGGAGGTTGGGGCCTCACTCGACTCCTCTACGCTCGACGGCACTGCGCCGGATTGCTCTTTACAGACCATGTGGGCCTTGTCCGGAACCCCTTCGCCCTCGACGCTGAAGATTACCACACGCCTGTTGAGTCGACGTTTGTCCTCGCTATCGTTGGGGTTTTGTGGGTCCTTTTCCCCGAATCCTCGCGCCACAAGCATTTTCCGGTCCACGCCTCGAGAGGCAAGTTCTTCAATTATTTTGTTGGCGCGCATCCAGGACAGTCTGCAGTTGTTTTCATCGCTTCCAATATCGCATGTGTGGCCGTCTACATTGAACCTGGAATAATTGCATTCTCCTTTTCTCGCTCCAATGCTTTTGTCTTTGGCCTTGCCGGACGGCCTCATTTCGCGCAGGACGGCCGCCCTGCGGCTCTTTGCTGCTGGATCGTTGGAAAGATATTTGGTCATGGCCTCTGCGATCATATTTAGATTTGAAGCGTTGTTCGGGTCGGAAGTGAGAGTTGCCTTCCCGTATTCAAATAGCAGTGATTCGGATGTCAGAGCTATTTTGCATGTCTCATCCATTTCAACTACTATTTGCTTCACCCCCTTGAGGCCTTTCACCTTGGCTCCCTTCCCTTTAGTTACCGACTTTGGGGCCTCCCCTTGTTCTTTCAGTTTCTGGTATTCTTCCCATGTCTCCGCGTACCCCACACCGCCCAGAGTCAAGATGAAAATGCTTACCACTGTTATTACAGCTGCTTTTACCATGATTCCCTCCTCGACAACACTGCATTGACTGGATAGAAAACTCTTGCTCAACGATTGCAGAACTGAACCGATGTGATCGAATCCAAAGCGACGTTTCTTGCCCCCCGAAACTTTTGGCCGCTCTCATTTTCCAAGGAGTGTCTGTTTTGTTTCGGTATGGTAGATTTTATGACCAAGCTAGTGATCTTGTCAATATAGTTCAATGCCCTTGTGGGCTTCAGTGCAGTTTGGCCAAGCGAATCCTAGCGATTGAATTTCATAGTCTTGGCTATCCCTAGAGGATCGGTGATCCTGGGATTCTGTTTCTCCACCCCCTGATTCCGTCGGCTCGCGATATACTGATCCAGGGCTTTTTTGGAAACCTTGAAGGCTTCGTCCAGATCGGAAACGCCTCCGTTAATGGCCTTTATCAAGAAGTGGGTAAAAAGGCCGTTTTCCAGTTCCGGGTTCTCCTGGGAGTTTTCCGAGTCCAAACAGGCCGCCAGGATCGCCTCATTATCGCTTCCTTGGTTGGGCGGCTTGGCCTTGGATTTGGGCTGACCTTGTGCGTGCATTGGATGAACGTCTGTGAACGGAAAGAATCTCGCCCTAGTGCCGTGGTCTTCCTGGCCGATTACTTTGTGGATAGTCCCGCTGTGGCAGGAATCCACCACAACAATTTTCTTTCTCGACGGGATGGCCTTAAGTAACACGTTGAATTCGTCATCGACCATCAACACCTTGTTCTGTATCGCCTGCTGAGATGTCATGGACCCGCCCGCAGGGTAGAGGACGTAGCACTCGTCTTTTCCGTCATCTTCATCCAGGGGCGGCTGATCCTTGATGCTGGACCCGTGACCGCTATAATAGATTATCACTGAGTCTTGAGGACGAGTGACGCTCTCCAGCCATTTCATGCCTCCGACGAATCCCTGGTACGTAGCCGCTTTTCCCATGACCGTCTTTATTTGCGAATTCGGAATGCGAAGTTTGGTCTTCGTAGCTTTGACAAAATCTTCTGCATCTTTAAAGGTCCATCGCAGATCCGGGTAGTACACACCGATTGCAAGAATGTAGGTCTTTTCTGCCGGTTCCGATGGGGCCTCCCCTTGATTCGCAGCAGGCGTTGCGGGGACTTGAACAGAACTGGGAGCTGCGATCTGAACCTGCTGCCGATCTTGAATGCACAAATTGAGCTGCGCTGTACCCCATTTCGTATCCGCGGGAAGGGAGCTGATTTGCTTTCTGAATGCATCATCCAGTCCGAAATCCGTGCCCTTGAACTCCTTGAAGACATCTTTCGTGAGCCGCTTGAAGTCGTCTTCTTTTAACACCCCATCTTTTTGCGAGACTGCGTAGGCCACAATTCTCTCCACCCCGCCAGGACCATTCACGACATAATCGAATTGATCCGTGGGCGCAGGGAAGCTTCTCTCTGTATCAGCGCGCACGAAGTTATCCATTCCGGAATACTCGTTAGGCCACAGCCGAATGATTTTTCCTGATGTCCCCTGGTTAATGAGCGTTACGTAACCGTCTTTGTCCGCCTTGAAGCGAACGGTGACCGTATCGCCGGGGTACACTAGGGTTTTGTCAACAAATAGCTGGATCTTAATGTTGGTTTCGTAATTGCCATTGCTGGGCAACAGGCCGATGTTTCTCCAATCGGTTTCATTTTCGCACGGGCCTGCGGCGCAGACCACCACGAAAGCCAATATCAGGAACCCAGCCCCCAAAACGGTCCATGCCGAAGCAGTTCTCCAGGGATCATTCATGACAATTCTCCTGGGGCGATGCGCAGTTCGAGCACCCCGTTCCCAAGATGAAGAGGACGATTGCCTACTTTGGTGAATTTCCTGCGAGGTCGATTAATAATGCATTATGCCATTTCACTTTCAAATATGTAAAATCGGGGAGGCACTTCTTGTAAGAAGTTCCTCCCCGAACCCCACCTCAAGAACTTTTAGCACTCGCCGGAATCCACATTTCCTGAAAGGAAATTTGGGGTTCCGGCAAATGATAGAAGTTTCTGGAAGGAGGGTTGGGGGGAAACTCTTTACAAAGAGGTCCCCCCAATCTTACTTCTTTGAATGCGCATCGGTATTATATATCATTTGCTGATCGTGAGGGCAGCACCATTTTGCTCGACGAGCAAAAATTCTGTGCCGCGAGGTTTCTCAATTGATTCTGAAGCTCTCGCGTCCGCAAAGGCGTGACGAGACGATAAGCATCCGATTTGTTACGAATTAGCAATCAAAGAAGCAAAATCGGAGAAACCCTTCTTATTAATAACGTTCGATTTCTTGTTTTCTCGAGAAGAAGTTGGATTGCGATCGATGTAACTTACTGCTTCTATGAGAGAAATCTGACAAAGTTTGGTTGCGGCCGCAGGCCGCGTCCTGTAAGAAGTGTTTCCCAGATCTTACTGCTTTGAAAGCCCATTGGTATTAGTCATGGTAGTCGTGAAACTCCGTGGCAGGATCTTGAATTTTGGATAGGAACGACACCATTACGGCCAGAGCATTGCTCTTTTCGGTAGCGGAGTCGGAGGAGGCAAACGCGGACGAGGTACCAAAAAGACAATGGTCATTACTGAAGCCTCGACCGATGGGGCTGCTTTAGGTTTTGCTCGAATGCATGTGGTGGAGCATGTTGACGCATCCTCTGCGTCACGGGCGGCGTAGTCTGGTTCCGCTCTTTGGTGACCCGTCGCAAACGGCAATCCTGTCAGTTTTTTTGGGCTTGAGGAACTCTGTTTGATCGTGTAGATTGTAGATCTCAGCACAGGTTCCAAACACAATTCGGTTGCTCAAGGGGGGCAAGGACGATGCGTGCCTCAGCCACTGTGATTTGCTTTGCTGTTCAGATCATCTTGCTGTCTCTGTTGCCCATTGTAGGAGACGCACAGCAGCAAGAACAAGACAAAACGGCGACCAAACCTTCTCCTGCACTCTCGCTCGCAGGGTCAGAAGTCGGAATCGGTGACCTGTATGCCGTTGTCGTTGGGGTAGGGGTTTACAAACATCCCAAAATTCCCAAGCTGAATGTGTCGGATAAGGATGCAAAGGATTTTGCAGCATTCCTTGAGTCCCAAAGAAGCCTATTCAGGAATGTGCATCTGACTCTTCTGATCAACGAGCAGGCATCCAAACCAGAGATTGAGAAAGAGCTTTACTACCGATTAAGAAGGGCCGGCAAAGATGACACGGTCATCGTGTTTCTGAGCGGACACGGCGCGGATGATCCCAACACGCCTGGGGAGTTCTTTTTCCTGTCCCACGATGCCGATCCCCAATTCTTGATGGCCACAGCGGTGCATATGAACCGCCAGTGGTTTCTCAACAAGCTGGATTCCAAACGTGTGGTCGTAATAGCCGACGCGTGCCATGCTGGCGGCTTCGGTGGGGCCGGTTCAAAGTCGCTGCCCCCTTCTCTCCAGAACTTCGTGAGCCATTTTCGGGAATCCGAAGGCAAGGTGTTTGTCACGTCATCCAGGTCAGACGAGTATTCCCAGGAAATGTCCGGGATGGACAACAGCATTTTCACACACTTCCTGCTTTCCGGACTAGCCGGTGCGTCGGACAGGGACTCGGACGGCATTGTGACGCTCAAAGAGCTTTACGACTATGTTTACACCAGGACCAAAGACGCAACAAACGGCTTTCAGCACCCGCAGATGGAGGGACGCCTGGTGGGCCAGTTCCCGTTGTCGCTGGCCCATGGCGAGACTGAGGCTGCCGCACAAAAATTGCAGCAACCCCAATCGGTTTCCGAACCGGTTCAGGCCCCTGTGGACGACATGGTCAAGATCAGAGAGCTGGCCGAGAGAGGAGATCCAGAGGCACAGCTCAGGCTCGGGGGCATGTACGAAGCTGGATTGGGAGTTCCCAGAGACCAGGAACAGGCCGCCTTATGGTACTCCAGGGCTGCGAAAAAAGGCCACGAAAAGGCGAGTAAAGCAATTACCAGGCTACAGAGTCAAGGAACGTCGACACCTGCAGGCTCTCAGACAGGAGGAAAAACCGAGCCTGTGAAGATTGCCAGCCTTCCACCTGGAGACCAATATCTTCAGCGAGCCACGGACCTGACGAATCGTATTGCTGCAGGTGATGAATCTGCAAGGAAGGCCAGGACCGAACTGTACGGGGATTCCACTGCAAGAGAATCCTTACGACGATCTGCAGAAGCAGGCGATCCGCGAGCACAGTTCCATCTCGGCAACATCCTTGTCTCGGGAACAGGGGTGACTAAGGATTATGTCGAGGCAGTGAAATGGTATCGTAAGGGTGCAGAGCAAGGATATGCGCCTGCTCAAGTGAACTTGGGGACAATGTATTCATCAGGTCAGGGGGTGGCCAAGGATCACGACGAAGCGGTCAAATTGTATCGTAAGGCCGCAGACGAAGGTTACGCTTTTGCTCAAAACAACCTGGGGAGTGCGTACGAGCATGGTCAGGGAGTGGCCAAGGATCACGACGAAGCGGTCAAACTGTATCGCAAGGCCGCAGAGCAAGGGTTGGCACTTGCTCAAAATAATCTGGGGAGCATGTACGCAAGAGGCCACGGAGTTGGTAAGGACTACAACGAGGCACTGAGATGGTATCGCAAGGCTGCAGAGCAGGGCAACTCTACTGCTCAGCTGAGCCTAGGCATCGCGTACGAACACGGTCAGGGCGTTCCAAAGGATTACAGCGAGGCGGTGAGGTGGTATCGGAAGGCGGCAGAACAAGGACATGCCAGAGCCCAGGCTTTCCTTGCATTCATGTATCGGCAGGGATATGGAGTGCAAAAAGACTACAAGGAGGCCCTTGAATGGGCGCGAAAGAGCGTTGAGCAAAATGACGGATACGGGTCTAATGTATTAGGTCAAATGTACGAAGCTGGTCAGGGAGTTCCAAGAGATCCACAAGAGGGGTTCAAGTTTTTTCGTAAGAGCGCAGAGCTGGGGGAGGCAAGAGGGATGTGCCACGTCGGCTGGTGCTACGATGCCGGCAAGGGGGTTCGTCAGGACTCGAACGAGGCTTTCAAGTGGTATCGGAAAGCAGCCGAACAGGGCGACGACCAAGGCATGGCGAACCTCGGTAACGCGTACAGACAGGGCCGCGGAGTCGCACAAGACAGGGAAGAGGCCATCAAGTGGCTCACCAAGGCTGCTGAGCTAGGCAACGAGGACGGAAAGAAAAGGCTTGCTGAGATGAAAGGTTCCGGGAGCAAACGCCGTCCACGTGCCGAAGCAGAGGATGATGAGTGAGAGGCGAATACTTTCGTTGTAATAGTTGGGACCTGATTCAGCCCCATCCGTCGGGCTGATTTCATCCCACCCATAACTAAAAGGCTAGAAAGACTCCTGACGTTAACACTTAACAGTGAGCACTGGGCAATTAGCCATTCTAACCACATACTCCGCAGTGCTCCCCAGAAGCAAATGGCTCAGGCCGGTCCTGCCGTGAGTGCCCATTATGACCAGGTCAACGGATTGTTCTTCTGCCAGTTTCACGATTTCTTCACCAGGGATGCCTTTTCTTGAAAACGTTTGAACCGAAGGCATCTGACGTTTAAATCTTTCGCCTATTTCCTGCAACTCTTCGTGAGCTCTCTTTTCAACTGAATCAACTGCTTCGCCGTATACAGGGAGACCAATCAGCGCCGGATGTTGGAGGAATCTGATGTTGATGACATTGACGACCAGCAAGTCTGCTCCAAAGGTCGTAGCGTAGCTCAATGCAATTCGCCCGGCCCGTCTGCAATTATCGGAGAAATCTGAGCAATATAGAATTTTGTTTGGGGTCATGATTCGAATCCTGAATCGTCGATCTATGATGAATAAAGTGTGCAGAACGCAATGGAAGTACCAAAATGCTTTTCGCGGAAGCTCCCCATTCTGTTACCTTCGAAGATCCAGAAGGGTAGTGTGATGCGGACCCTTCTGTCAAGATAAAAATGGTCCTTTCGTAGGCCTTAAGGTCGATCCTTTCGGGGGGCAAGGCAAGGCTTGGAGTTGCCCCATGCTTATAGACAGTGGTCCTTTTTGCGTGTAGTAGCGTCTTATGGATGAGGTGGATGATGAGGATAAACGACTCAGAGTAAACTTAAGCAATCACCTTCGCAAGAGGGCCGGTGCAGTTTTCAGCGGAGTTCGCGAGAACTTTTGGGTTGACTCGGGAGTTGATAGTGAGTTACGCTTGAGGAGCGCGACCCCATTGGCTTATTCAGAAACGTAACCACAGTCTTTTCTTCGTAAGGTCTTGTGGAAGAAAAACGGGAGCCTTTTTCCGAACCGAGAATATTCTTTTCTACCAATAGTTCCCACAGGAAGTCGTGCGTTGGCCCATCGATCCATAGCAGCAAGATAGAGATGTTGGGATGTCGAATAACCGTTGCCAGAGATGGGAACCAAGCGGATGTTCACTATCCTCCCTCCTGCAAGTCGAATTGAGAGTCATTGTCTGCGTTCGTTCTGGTTCGGGAAGACAGACGATCCCCGGATAGAAGAAAAACAGGCCACCACGGAACCTTACAGATGGAAAGCCGGGGAAGTAACGACGCCAAGTTTCTTCATTTGGTGTGGCTGTATCGAAATTCGACCAAGGAGGAACGGTCCTGTTGATACGTGGTGCGACTCATTGTTGCAGGAGGATGCATAGCATCGTTATTGCGAGTCACCAAAGAAAAACAAGAGAAAGGAGAGTCCGCGTGAGAAGATCATGCTTTTTCGCCGTGGTCTTGTTGTTAATGCCACTCCTTGCGTCAGGTGATACTGTGAAGATCGGTCTGGCACACGTCTTTTCCGGCCCCATGGCAACATTCGGAGAAGTGGCCGAACAAGGGGTGCGGCTTGCAGTTAAGCGAATCAATGAACAAGGAGGGCTGCTCGGCCGTAACGTGGAAGTGTTGAAGGCCGACACACAAGCGAAGCCTGAAGAAGGCCTGAAAGCAGTCGAGAAACTGGTTGCGGAAGACCGAGTCGACGCAATAGTGGGAATAGTCTCAAGCGCCGTAGCGCTTAAGGTGGCCTCTGAGATGGATCGGCTTGCAACGCCGCTGATCATTACTCATGCCATGGCTGACCCAGTTTGCGGCTCCAAATGCAGTCCATGGCTCTTTCGAATGACATGGTCGACGAGGGAGGCGTTGAAAGGCGCAGCCCTGCTAGCGAAATCGGAACTTACATCAAAAACGTGGACCACACTCGGCCCGGATTACGGGTTCGGTCAGGAATCATGGGATCTTTTTCAGAAGTACGTTAGCGAGCTTGGTCCGTACAAGTTTGTCGCCCCCAACTTTTCTCCTGTCGCAACGAAGGATTGGAAGCCGTATATCGAGAAGATTAATGCCTCGAATGCCAAAGGCATCCTGGTCTCCTTGTGGGGAAACAACTTGCGGGACTTTGTCAAGCAAGCCAAGGCCGAGAACTTCTTCGATGGTAAGGAAGTGATCTGTCTAGTAGGTGGAGGAGTCGAAATCTTCTGGGCGTTGGGATTTCTTGACACGCCTGTTGGCGTGTGGTTCGGCACACCCTATTGGGCGGAAGCCAGCGAAACGCCAGTCAATGTTGAATTCGTCCGCGAGTATACCAAACTCTCGGCATCGCAGATTCCTCCGTCATATTCGGCTTATACAGCCTACGCTTCGGTGATTATGTACGCCGAGGCCGTTAAGAAGGCTGGCACAGTGGACAAGAAATCTGTTGCCAAGGCCCTGGAGGAATTGCGAGTAGATCTGCCTGGGGGGGTTACCTCGTTCAGAGCGGCTGACCACCAAGCTGTGTTCCCAGTGGTGTTCGGCAAATCCTCCGAGCAACCCTCGAGCCTTGGAAAGCGATTCCGAAGCCTGGCGCCCTTGAAGATTTTCCGTGGGGAAGAACTCTTGCCTAAGCCAGAGGACACCGGTTGCGTCATGAGATCGTTGAACTAAGAGGCTGGTGGAAATCCCGCGTCCCGCAGGACTTTTCCAAACTCGTGGCACGGTGAGTTATATAATTCTCGTGGTCAATGCGCGGATGGGTGTTGATAGACAATGCCGGTGATCTTGTCTTTCGTGAAGTCAAAGAGGGTTTCCACGTCCGACCCTTGCATAATCTTGATTTGGGGTTCCTCAACAACCTTCCCGATAACCGACGCGTCTATTTTCCTTTCATGAAAGAGCCCTATTACTTGATCCGAGTTACCGGGAGGAACAGACAAGACGAAGCCGAAGCTCTGAAAAGAAAATAGCCAGTCCGAGAAAGCTATTTCGGAGGGAGTCGGAATAGAATCGAGATGGATCTCAGCGCCTTTCCCTGAGTTCTCCATCATGATCGCAGCAGTACCCACAAGACCTGCATTGCTCACGTCTTTTGCTGCATTCGCCAAGTTTCTTTCTGAAATCAAGGGGAGGGTCTCCAGTCGGTGAATTAGCTCTTGGGGGCTCTTTCCGGAATTAGCATCCCAACTGGTCACTGAATGGCAGCCAGCCTTGCCGTTGAGGTCAACCGCAAGGATCAGATTATCGCCTGCTTGAGCTGTGTAACCATGCAGCACTTTTTGCGCCCAGCCCAAAATGGCGACAGCCAATGCAGGAGCCTCGAGCGCCGCGTCCGGGTGCAGATGTCCGCCTAGCATAGGAACCTGCAGTTTTTCACAGCCTCTTCGGATGCCCTGGACTACCTTGCGACGATGATCGTCATCTCCGCTTGCCAGTACGTTGACCATACCCAAAGGGCGGCCACCCATAGAATATATGTCGTTTACCGTTACCATTACTGAGGCCTTGCCGGCCGCGTAAGGTTCATTGATAAGAAGCTTGGGCATGATTCCATCAGCCGCAAGCAACAAGAAACCGTCTTTCCACGGAATCACCGCAGCGTCATCACCGAAATTAGGGGGCGCAAGCCCAGGCTGGCCTTTCAAGACCAATTCGGTGAAGACATCCTCGATTGGTTGTTTACGAAGAAGTCCGCTGTAATTGCGTATTTTTTCAGCAAGTAGGGTTATCGACGTTTTCATTGTCATGTGTTCCATATTCCATTCGAGGTCAGTCGATCAGATCTTGTTGAGATCCGCTTCCATCAGCCTATGAGCCTTACCATGGTACATCTCGACGGGTCCTACGGCTTTCCAGCCGAGGAGTGAGAAATAACGCACATTCTGTTCCTGGATATGCGCGGTGAATCGTGTGCAACCGCGATTCTTTACATAGCGCATCGCTTCCCGGACCAGCAACGTGCCTACATGATTGTCCCTGTGCTTCTTTCGGACTGCAAGCCTGCCCCCAACCCAGTGATTGAGGCCGTCATTTTCAGGAAAGACTCGTACAGTCCCAACAACCTGATTATCACATTTTACGATGATATGGGTGCTCAATGAATCATTCTCATCCAGGTCCGATGTATCAAAGAGACCCTGTTCCCTGACAAAAACATCTTTGCGGATTTCCAACGCGACGCTAAGTTCGTCCTCAGTTGTAGTCCGTCGGCAGATGAATTCTTTTCCCGCCTCCCGCTCATAAGCCTGCAAGGCTGAACATGCCCCACACTTGACACAACCCGCCAGAGATCTCGCTGCGGAAAGATCCCTTTTGCTCAAAATTCCGGCTATGGTGCTGTACAGACGCTTCATGGTCTCGTGGCTCGGGGTCCCGCAATCTTGCATCAATGAACCGGGTATTGGGCGGAATGGCACAACGAATGGATAAACGCCTCTATCTGCAAGAAACTCGCTTCCCTTGACAACAGAGTCTTCCTGTTCCCCTAGCCCCACAAGCACAAAACTACTCACCTGATTAAAACCGAAAACGTCCACTGCCCAGTTCCAGGCTTTCTCATACCTTTCAATACCAGTAGCGCATTTTGCCGGAGCAAGTCTGGCCAGTACTCCCATGTCAAAACTTTCTATATGAATGCCTACTGTATCTACCCCAGCCTTTTTTAGCTCATAGAGCTTTCTTGCATCGTCAGGTGGAAGAAACTGAGCATGGATTGTAAGATCGCAGACTCGCTTGATGGCCTTAGCGCAACTTCCAAGATAATCAATTTCTTTTCCTGACTGTAGAACCGCTCCAGTGGTTAGTACAACATGAGAGACCGAATCCAGTTCCATCGCTTTTCGGACCACTTCCGCTAATTGTGAAGGAGTCTTTAATCTTGTGGTCTGGGCAGTGGACAAGGACAACTCTATGCCGCAGAATTGACATCTCTTTTCAGAATTCCAATAGACACAAGTCTGACGGACCGTCGAGGCGACGCAATCCTTTCCGTGAAACAGGGCTATACTGGAATAAGGTACCTGATCTTTTGTGGAATAGTCATAGAACTTGGGCCTTGGCTTCATGGTTGCGGGCCAGATAAAATCTCCATCCTTGACGAGCCAGGATTCACCGTCAAGTGAACGCAGGGCATATGGGGATCTTGACACAAAGTTACCGCTGAAAGGCACGTGAGCAGGTATGCCATCGAGTATTATCGTGCCGCCTTCTGCCGGCCCTGCTCCGACCTTTCTATTTGGCGAGTCTATGGCGACCTGCACGCCGAGGCTTTGAATCTCGGTTATTGTATGCGCGAGCATCCGTCCTTACCTCCGACTTCCGGAGAATCATCAAAGCGTAGGTTACTCAGTTGGCCGCGGGAGAGGGACTAATCCTCTCCTGTCTGAGGATTCCAATCACTTCTCGTCTGATATCGTTGGACTCTTTGCTGGTGCGATCCCGCGGATGCGGAGCAATGAGTTCGAATATTCGCAATGATTTCGCCGGCCTCTTGGACAGAACAACAATCCGGTCACTCAAAAAGACCGCCTCGTCAACGTTGTGAGTAACGAACAGGATGGTGTCATTTCTTTCCCGACGGAGATCCATGAGAAATTCCTGCATGTCATTGCGGGTCTGGCTGTCCAAAGAGCCAAACGGCTCATCCATCAGAACCAATTTAGGATTCATAATGAGCGTGCGCGCTATCGCCACACGCTGCTGCATTCCTCCAGACAACTGACATGGATACCGATCTTCGAACCCTTGCATGCCAAACAAATGTATATACTTCTCTGCGATTGCTCGTCTTTCTTCCTTGCACATTCCCATGATCTCGAGTCCGAACTCGATATTCTCGCACATGGTTCTCCAAGGGAATAAAGCGTACTGCTGGAAGACTAATCCTACGTCATTCGTAGGCTTTACTATCTCTTGCCCGTCCAACAAGACTTTACCTTCGAACGACTTTTCCAATCCCGAAATGATCCTTAAAAGAGTGGATTTTCCACATCCACTGGGTCCGACTATGGAGACCAACTGACCTTGCTCTACCCGTAGATTAACAGAAGAAATGGCAGGGATTTCCCTGCTCTGTTTTCCATCGGCGAAAGTCTTTCCGAGTCCAATTAATTCAAGATGCACTGTCCTCAACTGCCTCTATACAGATGGTCTGATTTTGGATTCCCATGCTCTGAATAGCCAATCGATAATAAAACCAATCATGCCGATGATCAACATTCCCGCCAAAATCTGGTCAGGCTTTTGTATGTCACGAGCGGTCATAATCATGAAACCTAATCCGTACCCATCCTTGACACCGGAAAACTCTGCTGCGACCAAAGTCATCCAGGCGACCCCCATTCCGACTCGCATCCCTACAAAAATAGACGGCAACGAGCCTGGCAGCAGCACTTTGAAGAAAATGTCCTTTTGGGTAGCATTGAGTGTCCTGGCTGCATCTATTAGGATCGGATTGACGGACAAAACGCCGGATGCGGTATTCAGGAGGAGAGGAAAAAATGCTCCAAGAAAAATAATGAATGCCGCTGATCTAATCCCTATTCCCAGCCACACTATGGCGATTGGAATCCATGCCAGGGGAGGAATTGGGCGGATGAGTTCGACAAATGGACTAAGCACTCTATGAAACAAGGGAAACCATCCCATAAGTAGCCCTAAGGGGATGCCCAGAGCACATGCTATTGAGAAGCCCCAGCCTACGCGGTAGAGACTATACAGAATATGATTATGAAGCAGATGACCTGGCGGCATTCCTGTAGTCAGGAGCGTCCCAAGGCCTTCCATGATCTCTATGGGTGACGGAAGAACGTAATTCGGGACCGTTCCAAGGAAACACAGAATTTGCCAAAAGCATAGCACAAGCAGAACCGGAAGGTATCGCCACATTACACATCTCAATTTCTCTTGGCGTCTCCAATGCCCGGGTACACGATCTTTTCCATGAAGGACTCGAGATCATTCACCTTGATGTAGCCAAGTCCATTGAGAAATTTAGCATATTCTCTGAGACCTTCAAGGTTAAGGCTTGAAATATATGTTACATTCTTCATTGCGTTTCTGATGGTTCCTTCATCCAGCCCCGTATACTTGATGGCGATCCGGACAGCTTCATCTTGTTTTTCATGGATGAAATCGATCGATTTCTGATGGGCCTGAATTGCCTTCTTTACCATTGCGCCGTTTGTTTCCGCAAATCGCTTGTCTACAACCAACACGCAGCAGGGATGATTCCTCCAAATATCACCTGAATAGACGAGCACTTTGCCGACCCCCATTCCTACCGCCTGTGCAGGATAAGGTTCCCACGCGACAAAGGCCTCTATCTGGTTTGTTCTCAAGGCGCCTGCCATTTCGGGTGGTTTGATCACTGTCACATTTGCTCGATTTCCGTCTGATCCAGGATCACCTAAAGCCTTTCGCAATAGAAAATCCTGAACGGTAGAGTACCCTGGAACACCGATCTGTCTTCCTTTCAAGCCTGATATGTCCGTAATCTGGGAATTCTTTCCAACCACAATGGCTGAGCCTTCGGTGTTGACTTGAGCCAGAATGGCCACTTTCACCGTGCCGTTGGCCACTGCGGTAACCGTGGGCGCTTCCCCGACATAGGCCATATCAATGGCCCCGGCGGAAAAAGCGCTCATGACCTCGGGTCCGGACCGGAAAATCCCTTCTATCTGAACCTTGAGGCCCTCTTCGTTGAAAAATCCCCTATCCATTGCGACCCAGAGAGGAAGATGATGAATGTCATTTTGCAGGTACGCCATTCGTATAGGCTGAACTAACGTATCTTGTGAGTTAGCCGTTCCAACCAGGAGTAGACCGAAGCAGAAAGAAAAAACAGCAAGTGCAACTCTCTTCATGGTATTCCTTCTCTAGTCCATCGCTTTCATCGAATGTGCCGTGGCATGGCGTAAGACCAATGCGCTTTCAAAGCAGTAAGATCTGGGGAACCTTTTTTGTAAAAAAGGTTCCCCAGACCCTTCCAAAAAACTTTTGACACTTGCCTGAATCCTATTTTTTCCGACGGAAAAATGAGGATTCAGGCAAATTACTAAAAGTTCTTGGGATGGGATTCGGGGAAACACTTTTTGCAAGAAGTGTTTCCCCGATTTTCCTTCCTTGATTGCGAATTCGTATAATGCCATCAATTAGAGGCGTATCGTGTGACCTCATAATAGCGGTTTGTTATGAGCCCTGCGAACAACACTGCCCCAGGACAAGGCACAACGAGTTTTTTGCTGAATGAGCTCCCGATGATGTTGTACCATTCCATGCAGGCAGAGCAGACATGGGACGTCTTACAAATCGAGTAAGGGATGCGCTCTTCTCCCTCAAGAGTAAAATAAGCAGGTTCTATGAAGTTCGCATGATTTGCGCAGTGTGACACGAACAACTCTTCGAATTTCACCCCTCTCAACCCCATTACATTTAGCCAGCGCTCTTTCTCTCGTGCTTCCTGCGAATCTATGTTGTTCCACTCATCGGGCCTCGCGTTCCTGTAACTAAGTCTTTCAATCAGTCGAGCCTTTTCCTCTGTCGATGGAAACGATGACGGTTTGAATGCACTTTGGCGTATGACGACCTCAAAGCGCATTTCATAGTCCTTGAGATCAAAGGAACTCACCAGCAGTATTTTGCCGAAGTGAGCGGATGTACGGTACCATGAGAACTGTCTTTTGCAGAGCTCGAAGCGCCCCCATGTTTCCGGTAATATATAACCCGCTTCCACGCGTTTTGACAATGGAGCGCAAACCGCCTTCCTGGTTTCATTCACAGGGACTCCGTGAGCTTCGATCTTGGCCTTCACATCATCAAATAAGGACTCTTCAAGCCAGTAGACAAATTTCTGATAGTCATGGCCGCCAGTCATTACGGTCTTTCCTCAGGACGACACTTTCGGTGAATCATTCCTCTTTTTTCAAAGCGCTTCTCACCAGATGAGTCATATCTCTCATTACCAAGGGTGAACTCAAAGCGCCGATGCCGACTTGAAGACCCGCATAGCAGAAAGGACACGCGCTGACCAATTCACTCGCCCCTGTCTGTTCTGCCTCTCTGATCCGTGCCTGCGCCATTTTGTTCTGCAGGTCGGGGAACCCGGCCTTGACACCTCCACCCGCACCGCAGCATCTGGAATACGGGCCATGTCGGGGCATTTCGACGAGTTCCAGGCCTGGAATCGCCTGAATGACGGCCCTGGGCTCATCAAATATTCCCGAGGCTCTACCCAGGTGACACGGGTCATGATAGGTTATCACTTTTTCAACGGGAACCTCGAATTTAAGTTTCTTTTGCTCGATCAGCCTGTGCAGAAATTCAACCGTGTGTAACACTTCAAAATTTAACTTGCCGACTTTTGGATAGTCTTCTTTTATGGTCTTGAAACATCCCGAGCACGAGGTAACAAGAGTATCAATGGAGAGGCCGTTGAGAAGCTTGATATTGTCAGAAGCAATTCGCTCATATTCTGGATCTCCCATCCTAAGAAGAACACTTCCGCAGCATTTCTCGCTCTCTCCCAGGCAGGCGTAGTCGATGCCCAGGACGTTCAAAACGTTAACGGTATCGATCGCGATCTGACGGATATTTAGATCATAAACGGCTGTACAGCCGAAAAAAAGAAGAAGCTTGCTCTTTGTTTTCTTTATGTCAGGCGGCAATTCGGGTATGAGATTGTCTTTTTTCGCGCGCCGCGCCCATTTCACTCTTCCTTGGCGGGGTTGCTGCCACGGGTTATCGTAAGATTTCACACTCTTGGCCAGCGTCTTTTGTGGCTCAAGGGGGCCATATCCTGCCGAAACCATCAGTTCACGGATGTTCTCCCAAAGATTGACTGTATCTATATTTGCGGGACAGACAACCTGGCACTGCCCGCACGTCGAGCATTCGTACAGATTAAGAACGAAGCGACGGACATCATCCTCATTAATCTCATGGAGCCTGAATATCTTTCTTATAAGCCACTTGGCCGGTTCAGGCATTTTCCCGTTTTTGACTATGGCATTGAGTAGACTTTGCTGGTTTTTTACAATGTGGAGAAAATCGAGAATCTTCTGACGCGGGAGAATATCTTCTCGGCCATCTTGGTCAAATACCGGACACCATCTCAAGCACTCTCCGCAACGGGTACAGGCGTCCAATTGAACCAGTCGCCTCATCTCCAGTCTGTCCAACGGGATGATGCGAGCCGGTACGACAGTATTTTCAGAAGTCATCTCGGTGGAATTCGTTTCTTCCATGGTACGTGCTCTTTCTTTCCGCCTACCCTTTTTTGTAATTAAGCAGAAGGCTCAATGGAGTGGTGAAGATGTGCTTAAGTTTCCCAAAAGGCAGGTAAGCGATGAACAGGGCCCATAGCAGAGCATGGGTGTACCACACATATCCGTAAATCGACTGCCAGCCCAAGTTCACGAGTGAAAACAGCTTTGAGACAACATAACCAGCGAAGGCCGACAAGGCGACCTGCGCCGGAATTTGCCCGACAAGCAACCTCATCCCTTCCAGGATGAAACCCGACAAGGTCACAAGTCCTATGATCACAAGCGCAAGAGTGTCCTGCTCCTCTGTAGACACATATTCAGGTTTCGTAATGAAGCGCCGGATCATTGCCCAGATAACACCTGCGAGGATAAAGACTCCAGTCAGATCATTGAACGTGGCGACGAAGGGGCTGTCCTTGTTCACGAGCGCCAGTGTCAATTCACCTTCCGGAGAAAACTTTTGAAGAAAAAGAGTAAGGAAGCTGAGGGCAAAACGGGCGAAAAAAGAATAAAAGATCAGCGAGTGTATGAGCCATCGGCTTACACTGTTGGCAAGGATCCTGCGTTGCAAGAGTATATCGAAAAATACGGTCTTGAGTATCGAGAAAATTTCCCTCGAGAATATCTTGGACCAAACAACCTCTGAGCCCAGTTGAAACTTTCTATGCACAGAAGTCGCTTCACCCTGAACACTAGCCCTGAACCAAAAGACTACAGTCCCAACAATACCCATAAGCGCTACCATCATAGCTAGTATAAAAACAGGGCTACCCATCCGCATTGGAGAGTAATGGCAGGCGATGCAAACAAAACTCTTGGAGGGTAAGACCATTGTCGGAGCGCCGACTTGATTGTTGGACGCATGACACTTTACGCAGAACTCCTCCCGAGAGACATCGGTCACTTTGTGCTCTGCGAGGCTTATCGTAGCTTGTTTGGCGTTTGTGTGTGAAAGTTTCACCTCATTGTTTGCTGCGTCGAGCCTAACAAATGGTGAATCTGTATGGCACGCTTCACATCGTACACGCTGGTGTTCAGCATGAGTACCCGGAGATCCGTTAATTTTGGGATGGCAACTGGAACACTGGACGCCGGATAAGGAACGATGCGGGGATTGGGCCACAGTGGTGTGGCATTGGATACATGCCACGAATCTATGTGGGGACTTGAGAAAATACTCAGGTTTCACCTGGAATGAGACTTTGGAGGCGCGGAAGTCTGCATGAGCGGCCGGTTCTTCTTTGTGGCAATTGTAGCAAAATTGCTGAGACGACAGAATGCCCTCGTTAGAATTGAGATTCCTATAACGATGGCAGTCTAAGCACTCAGATGGCTGCTGCTCTTGAGCTATCGAAAACCCGACCATCCAAACAGCCATGAACCAAAACGCCAGAGCGCACACTGCCACCGCTGAAGTTTGCAACCTTGGTTTCATAAGACTCTTAGCTCGCGTTTCTCTTTCAAGTCGTTTATTGATCTCTTGTAGCGGAACCTTGCTGATGAGCGTTCAATAACGCCCACTCGCCGGGATGAGCCCTCATCATAGTTTCTTTGGTTACTTTCCCAGTAAAAATCACCCAGTCGCCCGGATAGACCTCCGGCCTCAAATGACGAACCGCCGTGTGAATGAAGAATTTGTAGAGCACTGCAAGAATAGCCTCATCAAAATGGAGCACTTGGGCTATGTTGACGAAATATCCTGGGAAAAAACGGGAGAAGAATTCCGGGAACCACAAGAAAACACCTGTGAGGGCCATGCTATGCATTCCCAAGAAAAGCGTCCAGTAATCCAGTTTTTCCCACCATGTGAAACGTTCAAATCGGGGAGGCCCTTCGCTCTGCCCCAATAAATATCCCATATGCTCACGAAAAAATCTGAGATCTCTAATACGGAAACAGATGGAATTAGGGCCTAAGAGATTTCCACGCAAAACAAACCTATAGTACAGACCCCAGAGAATCTCTGTAACCACGCACAAATAGAGAATCACGGCACAGAAACGGTGGAAGTATCGCACGCTGTCAATTCCCCCAAGCAACCACACGAATGTCTGAGCCAACCCCACAGAGCTGAATGCCATGGAAAACCCGGTCAACCCCACACCTATGAACGCAAACATCACAACAAGATGGACTACCCTGTGAAGTACGTTAAACCGCCAGTAAATTACCTGTTCGACAGTTTGGTCACGCATGTCAGCGTCCCCTCAATCTTCTGTGAAGCTCTCGAAGTATCCATATAAAAGTTTGCAGGGCAAAAAATAACAGCAGAATAATAGTCCCTGTCTGGGCAAACCCTTTGATTGTCCCGATAATCGCCGCATGCGCCTGCTTCTCAGGATCCTTTTTAGAAATATCCTGTTGACCTGCGTGAATTAATATGCCGGCAAACTGAATGGTAGCGTCTTTGTGACATCTACGGCATGCTTCCAAAGCCTTATTTTTATCTTTGAGAGACTCGCAAGTGTGTGCTCCGTGGCAATCCGTACAGTACGCCGAGGCTTTCTTCTCAAGAAAGACTCCCATCCTGCCATGAATGTCTTTCAGGTAGCTGGCTTCTTGAGCTTTGTGACATTTCCCGCAGGTTTCTATCATTTGCGTCCCTAGTTCGACCCTCGAACGCTTGGACTGAGCGTAGTGAGAAGAATGGCAATCGCCGCATGTAGGAGCCAACTTTTCCGGCGGCGGCTCTTTTCCTTCTGGTGGTGGGGCCTGCTTTTCCTTTGCCAGCTCTTTGGCGTGCTCTCCCTGAAGAAAACGCTTATACGCTTCAGGATGACAAGAAGCGCAACGCTTGTAATCGTAAGACCGAACAACGACCTTCTTCATAGCTGTGGGATCTTCGCGATTGGGATGGACCTTATCCCGCGCTGTCATTTCGACGTGGCAGCGCTCGCATGTCAAAGATCCGTGGGCTGATTTCAAGAACCGGTTCATGTCTACAAACCAAGAGGAGGAAGGGGTCGGGTCCCCGGACCATGCGGCTTGAACGTGTATCGGCAGAATCAGCCAGGCGGCGATTATCAAGCCTCTGCTGGAGCGCAAAAGCCTGGTCCTCTCTGCTGTGTTCAGCCGCCGAAGAAACAATCGTAGTCGGGCCAACATTTACTCCTGTTGATGACTTCGGAAGAAAATCCGTAAAAAAGATGACAGTTCCATAGCGGAATCTAAGAATCTAAACTGCGCCCGAAAGAGTCAAAATAAATCTGCAAAAAAATCATCGCCAACCTGCGCAAGGAATCGAAAAGATCCCATGCCAGATCCTGTGTGTCCGAATGATCGTCCATCCTGGACTTCATCTGCCTTAAAAGCCGAGTTACTCGAGAAGCAGTGACCACAACTTCCTCGCAGGTTTCGGATTGAGCGCAAACGCTGCGTGAACGTTCCAGTGTGTTGATTCGCTTCCATATTGCCTCGAGGAACACTCTGATCTTTTCCGGTTCATAAGTTTTGCAGCCGATGATCCACTGGACAGGTATCGCTTCAAGCCCTACTGCCACAATGCGTGAATTGCTGATTTCCCGTTTGATGTCGCGAACCAGTTTTTCCTTGGCCGGGCCCTCAAGAATTGACTCGGAGTCCAAGGATTTCCAATTCTTTCTCCCTTTTTTCATATCCCAGAATATGGCTGCAGCCACTAGGTGGTTGGCTATCGGAAAAAGCGGATGCTCGAAATGAGGGCCGAAGAGGTAAAGGTGTCCATCTCCCATCGCCGTCCTGGCTGCGGCCACTTTGCCCAACAGCGTTTCCTCCGCTAAAGACTCTTCCACCAGAAACAGGGTCTTTTCGGTGAAGCCGTCGTAGTAGGCTAAGACATCAGAATCTCTGGACGTAACCATTGACGGGCCGCCATACAAAGGAGCTCGGAAATACTCGAATCCAGTGAAAGGTTCCTTCCCTGTCGTCCGCAGGCAAACATCTTCTCGAACGGGATGGTACACGAAATCGCATCCGTAGTTGGTAGAGGCCTTTCTGCCCATTCGCTTGGCTTCGGGCCTTGTTTTGGAAAGGTTGGCGATCTTTATATCGACGAAGTTGAAACGATCGAGGTGCTGCTTGGATGATTTGAGTGGGAGATAGGCTCCTGCGCAGGATCCTATGTAAAGCCCTCCTTCTCGAATGAACGATTCGATCGCCCGACCCCCTTCTTGGCCGAGCCACTCGGCGATCCTTATAGTATCTCCGCCCGACATCGCGAAGACATCCAGACTCTCCAGGAAGCCATCTCTCACCATATCCTCGGTCATGAAAAGGATTTCGTGAAATGACATTCGATCGAAGAGTTCAGCGAACCAGAGCCACGAGTGGGAAGTCCCTGTTCCGGCGTAAACTCCGATCCGAGGAATACGCAAAGGCCGCGGGTCGCGAGGCAATACGCTCGCCTCTTCCTCTCCATAATGGAGCTCGACTCCCTGCGCCAGTTTTTGGTTGATGGTCGCATACGAGTGGTAAAGGTTCATTTGTGCGTTCCTAAGCGCAGCGACTACAGTCTCGTCCTGGTTCAATCCGTGCTCTGCGCTCTGGCCCGTTAACTGCAAATATCTTCAATGACTTGATCCAAAGTCTCCTGTGAGAGATCAAGTCCAGTGCCTTTGTTGACCATTTCCAGAATGACTTCTTCCGACAGTTCCGGCGACATGTTTGCAAAGATAGGGTGAATACCGAAAAGGTAGGCGACCGCTTGTCTTCTAACCCACCAGTCTCTGAGCGAGCTTTCTCCTGATAGGCCAAAATCGCCAAAAATAGGGTTCTGCGGAACCCATGAGCTGAACTTGGCGCCTTGCGGAACCGCAACAGTACCCTGTAATCCTTCGAGAGATTGCTCGATAGCCTTGGGATCCTTTTGGCCTGTTTTTCCGATTATCTCAGCGACAGCGGCCGGATCAACGCCACGTCGAGCGCAGGCTCTCAGAACATGTCCAGCATCCGCTGCCGAGAGTCCCGATTTCTTCAAGGCCAACAGCGCCCCTATATCGGTGATCATGAAACCCGGTTCAGGCTCAGCGGGTTCTGTGAGTGTTGTTGGGTCTTCATTCAGGTATATGAAAGTATTGGTCGGATAGGGGGTGTTGTAGCAGGCGCTATGCCGATGCACGACAGGAGCGAGCCATTCCCTGGCGTCACTTTCCCCCAATGCTATCAGAATGTCTTCAACGCCGCGCTTTCCCTCAAGCGCACTTCCTTTGATTGCCTCAAAGATTTCGAAACATTGGTCGACAAAATCTTCAGCATCGGAAATCTCCAGCAAGCCCATGCCTCGCAGAGCCACAGCCTTCAGATTCTTTTCTCCAAGAACTTTGCCAAAGCCCCAACAATCTCCGTTTGCCCAATAGTTTACACAGACTTGGGCCAGGTCAGACCCTTCTTCGCCGGCCGGACCGATAACCAGTGTCTGGATGAGATCGTCTCCCATGCTTTTTCTTAATAGATCAGTGGTATTCCAAACATCCTTCCCCCAGAGTTCGGCAGCGTCGAGAATATCAGCGACTCCGTCATGAAGCCAAAGGAAGACTGGATTCTCCGATCTTCCAAGTATGACGACATAATCAAAGCCCGTGTACTTCAACTCCATGCCGGCCTTTAGCGTAAAAGGGGAATGAGTGAGATAACCGGTCCTTGGGCTTTTGGCTGAGATCACGGATAGAGCTGAAGCTGGGAACAGGGTTCCCGTGAGCAGGCCGGTGCCCAGTATGACAGGATCTCTATCTTTATAGGTTTCGTATAGTGAACTGGTGATGCCGACACCGCCAATCTTTTGGCTCACAAGATCATCATCAAGTGCATCTTCAGAGGTTTCGCCTGTATTCAAATCAACGATCAAAATTTTGTTCGATGATAAGTAGTCCATTCTACTCTCCTTCATCCTGCAACGAAATAGCATTGACCGGACAAATCTTGACGCACATGGGGCCATATTTCATATCACTGCAGAGGTCACAGGGCTCGCGCAACAGCATGGGTTTCGCAGAGGCGTCAGCTTCCTTTTTTTGTCCGGAATCGCCTGCCTCTTCTGCCACACCGATTCTTTTGATCTCAACGCCCTCGGGGCGCGCTATCGTCAAGCTCTCTTCTTCTTTTACGACTACCCCGAAGTAGTCTTTCTTTTCTCGAGCTCGATAAACAACTATACAGGACGCAAGCAGAGCGAAGGCATCATCCCTGTGATAGCCGCATGCCATCTCGCAAGCCATACACCCAATACATTTGAGGGCGTCCACATCAATTCTCATTGCACGTCTCCTTCCAGGCCGAGTTGTGCCGAACCAACTTAACCGATTGAATGGCTTTTCTACACACTAAGGATACCAACCACTTTGATGGATGAGAGGAGTCGAATGTACCTGATTTCCTTCAGCGGCGCCCTCAACGCGCAGATCCCAGCTCTTTAGCCGATATGTGCACGATGTTTCTAATTGGCTCCACCGGAGCGCATTACCAGCTTCCAGCCAAAATCCGATTGCGACGCGACCTCTAATCTCTGCTGAATTTTGATGGAGCTAGATTACGGAAGCTTCATTCTCTACCGGGGGCAACGTACATCCAGAGGGCGACCTCTGTCAAGCAAAATATCATAAAGGTATAATATCATAATCGTTGGCCATATCTTCCGCGAGGCATGGATGTTTCGCCTGCCCCGACCCTTTGCAAATAGCACAATATTAGCTTTTGCTCCATATTGCAGGGTATTAGAAAGGGTTTTTTGGTTCTTGCTTTGCCAGAGCAGCAATGTCCGGAGGTAGTTATCAAGGCGATACTGGAGTGGAATTGGCATGGGCAGCGAGCCGAAGAAGAGATTGTTTCGGAAGGACTTCTTCCTTCCTTAAAAGCGGTCATTTAAAGGGCTCTGTCAAGTAAAGAACTCGCCCCCCCCACGAAGCCCGCAGCAGCCCAAACGCAGAGCGCGACCTGATTACAAAAAGCGAGCCACAGACACGCTTACGAGGGAAATAATGTTATCAATCCAGATACTTCTGCCCATTTTCCCGTGTTCGATTATATGAGGAATGTGCAAGTTGAATAACGAGCCCTCGGCTGTGCGTTGTTGATGAAAGTCCTTGATTCAACAAGTGCATATATTCAGGTTATTCATTGTGTACTCTGAATACGGCGAGAACCATGCCGTATTCATAAGGAATACCCAGCAGACAGCATATTATTATAATATTGGCCGATTTTCTCTTGACAGTCGTCACGCTCGTATTCTATAAAATGGATGCCTCAAGAAGGCAGACTGAAATTCATCCGCTCACGATGTGTTTGACTGTCTGCTCGCTTGCTGGGCGCCAGAAAAGTTGGTTTCATTTTGACGAATCGCCCTAACGGCCGCGGAGATCATTAGGCTCCTGGTTGTTGCTTGTCTGTTGGAGGGGTGTACGTTCGTCCCGGCTATTTCCCGGAGGTGGACCGGAGCATGTTTACGCCTACACAGAAGGGTCGCAAAGTATCGCACTATGTTGTTGAGCAGATCCGTGATGCCATTCTTAGGGGCGAATTCAAGCCCGGTGACAGGCTGGCGTCCGAAAGAGAGTTGATCAGTCAGTTTCAGGTCAGTAAGGCCAGTATGCGTGAAGCCCTGAGAGTATTGGAAGGGATGGGCCTTATTGAAACCAGAAAAGGCACAGGCGGAGGGATTTTTGCTGCTGAAGTGAACATGAACACTACTATTCACAGCCTCACGAATTTCCTCTCTTTCAAGAACGTGTCAATCGGAGACATCACAGCCCTTCGCTATTTTCTTGAACCTCGCCTTGCGCAGATCGCGCTGTCCAAAATCACTGAGCATGATATTCGTGTATTAGAGACAATGACAAATGAGGAAGTAAGCGCCCCCCCCACGAAAGACCAACGAGGTATTGGGTTCCATTATTATATTGCCAGATTCTCAGAAAACCCGCTTCTTATTCTTATTATGGACTTCATAGAGAGCCTTCTCGCTGACTTGAAAGTCAAGCTTGATCCAGGGGCAGAATTCTACGAAGAAGTGGGGCATGACCACTTCAAAATCATAGAATGTTTCAGACGAAAAGACGTCAACGGCGTCAAAAACGACATGGCGTCCCATGTCCTTCGCGTGGGCCAGTATCTTGCGAATCTTGCTGGCACCACCCCTTTTGTTCCGTTGGAATTTCAGCAAATAGGGCCGGTCGGTCAAACGGTGGATACTGAAGGTCAACTGATTGGATCGAACCATGAACCACTCTTGCCCTTGCCTGCGCAAAAATCTCTTGAGGATCTGGGGCTTCTTCTCAGGCATGTGGGTAACGGGGATTTGTACCTCATTCGAGTCAAAAGTGAGCTGGAAGCTGAATAGTGGAAACGCTCAGAGGGTTTGGGACTTAACAAACTCAATTTGAATTGCGAGTTCGCTTCTTTTCGAGGAGAGAAACCGCATATCCTGTACCGTTTAAGTAATTCAAAAAAGTAGCAAGATTTAATGGTTTGTCTAGCCTCATGAAGCATAGACATCAGTGTCGAGTTATGTCTAGGGGGCCTCATATGGGCCAACAATTCTACTTATTGGACATGACGATGGAAAGAGCAAAGGAGACGGAAATGCATCCTATGGAATCAGCCCTTAAAGACGTCAAGTACCGGGTGGACTCTGGTAACAACCCTTCCAGACTAAAATACTGTGTGAATGGTGAGTGGCTGGAATCAACGACAACAAAATACATGGACTGCTACAATCCTTCGACCGGCAAAGTGATTGCTCACGCCCCTCAGTGCACGGTGAATGAAGTAGAATCCGCCATTGCCGCCGCAAAAGCGGCTTTTCCAGCTTGGTCCAAGACTCCGCCAAACAAGCGGGTGCAGGTACTTTTTCGCATGAAAGCCCTCCTGGATGAGCACCTCGAAGAGCTGACCTATCTGCTCTGCAAGGAAGAGGGCAAATCCTGGACTGAGTCTATGGGCGATATCCTGAAGGTAAATGAGGTTGTGGAATTCGCTTGCGGAATACCGGACCTCATGAAGGGTGAGTCCATAATGAACATCTCATCCGGATACGATACGGTTCTGTATCATCATCCGCTGGGGGTGTTCGCGGGCATTCCGCCGTGGAATTTTCCCGCAATGATACCTCATGGTTGGATGGCGCCTCTTTGTATAGCCACAGGAAACACGCTGGTTCTGAAAGCCGCAAGTTTTGTCCCTCAGTCGGCAATGCGCATTCTGGAACTCTGGTATGAAGCCGGACTGCCCAGGGGCGTTATCAATATCGTGACTGCTGGAAGAAACGAAGCAGAGATTCTCTTGAGACATCCCGACATAGTGGGAGTATCTTTTGTAGGCTCCACAAAAGTAGGTCGTCATATATATGCTACTGCCGCTGCTAATGGAAAACGCGTTCAGGCATTGACCGAAGCGAAGAATCACGCTCTTATTCTGCGAGACTGCAAACTCGACAGAACCGCCAACGGGATTATCAATGCATTCTGCGGCTGCGCCGGGGAACGTTGCATGGCTTTGCCGGTTATCTGCGTGGAAGATGCGATCGCTGACGAGTTGACTGCAAAACTAAAGACTTTTGCTGCACAGAGAAAGATAGGCGTAGCGTATGACAAATCTACGGAATTGGGACCCGTTGTGAATGGAGGTCATCTGAAGTTTGTCACCGAATGGATAGAGAAAGGAATTCAAGAGGGAGCTGAACTCTCGCTTGACGGACGAAATCCGAGTGTTCCGCCGGAATGCAAGGATGGATTTTTCGTTGGACCCACGATTCTCGACCATGTCAAAACAGGTATGACATGCGGTGACCAGGAAATCTTCGGACCGGTGCTCTGTGTCAAGCGTGTGAAGGATTACGAAGAAGGTTTGGCCATGATGAACGCGAGCGAATTTGCCAACGGCTCCGTAATCTACACGCAGAATGGATATTATGCGAGAGATTTTGCCTATCGAACACATGCCGGAATGGTGGGAATCAACGTAGGCATTCCGGTGCCGGTGGGAATCTTCGGTTTTACCGGACACAAGAACTCTTTTTTCGGAGACCTTCACGTCATGGGAAAAGACGGCGTACGTTTCTACACAGAAGTAAAGAACGTCACTTCCACGTGGTTCAAAGAGGGCTCACAGATTTCCCAAAAGGTTGACACGTGGGACGGCACTATCACCTCTTTGCCCTCGGAAGACGAGAAGAAATAGCTCGGCATGGAGTCGAGTGTCCACACATTTGTGACAGCCTCCGCCGAGAATCAAAAATCGGTGGTCAGTCTTCATACTGCAGGAAGGGAAACGTTCTCCTTTCCTGCAAGACAATGAGCGGCGAGATTAGTATCCCGCACGTAGGCTTGGCTGTTCCCCTTTTTCAAGAACTCAGGAAGGAGGTCCAGATGTCTGAGTTGAGCAGTCCACAGAAAGAACCTGTTTTCGCCGCAACGGATGTCGGAAAGGTAGACTCCGTGCTCAGGGAACTTAGCAAGATTGTTGGCGAGTCAAACTGTACCGCTGCGAGACACATTCGTTATGCCTACTCGTATGATCTTAGTTTTGTAAAACCCAAGCTGCCCGACTATGTGGTCATGGCTGAGACGGTTGAGCAGATCCAGGGACTTCTCCGGTTTGCCAATAAGGAGAAAATCCCTGTGGTGCCTTACACTGCCGGCACAAATATCGGCGGTCTCACTATTCCCGAACGCGGGGGCATTCTTCTGGATCTAAAGAAGATGAACAAGATTGTCGACATAGATCCCGAAGCTCACGTCGCCGTCATCGAGCCTGGGGTTTCCCACGCCAAACTGGCGGATGCTCTGTACAAGCACAAATTAAGATTTGGTTGGCCGGTTGGGCCTCCTTCGGCCTCGGTGCTGGCTTGCGCTGTTTCTCACGGGATTGGGGGATTGAACGCAAGGTATGGGTTGAACAGCCAGGAAATCACAAGCATGGAGGTGGTCTTGCCTACCGGCGAGCTAGTGAGGGTAGGATCGTGCGCCATCAGACACGACGCCTGGCACAGCTGTCTGCCACTTCCTCAACTCGATGGCCTTTTCAAAGGATGGCTGGGATCGACCGGTGTCGTCACAAAGATAGGCATCAGCGTGCATCCGATTCCCCCCCTTCTCAAAGTCTTTACCGTATCATGCGACAATGTTGAGGACATTTACTCCTACATGTTGAATTTAAGCAATTACGAAATCTGTGACGATCTCACCGCGGTTTCCTGGTGGCTTGCCCAGGTTCCTATCCCCTATCCTTTCAAGCCCAAGCCTGATGGGGCTCCCGAGTGGTTTAGCTTTGCGACTACAACCTCGTGGACTGAGAAGGAAAGAGAGGCAAGAACGGAAATCTGGGAGACAGTCTTTGAAGAAGAGCAGAAAAAGAAGACTTCCATAAAGCGCACGGTTTATCCGGAAGAGGCCCTGAGAGGAAGAACACAACTGCCGAGCCAGGTGGTTGGTTCTACCAAGAATTACTGCAAGCAGGGCGGGGCTGGAATATCGTGGCCGGGAACCTTTACGCCCGCCAAAGTCTGGGCTCCTGTCTACAATAAGTGGAGAGAGATCCTCATCGGCCACAACCTTTCACCGTCTGTCCGTATGAGCATGTATCGGGGCGTTCACTACGGAATGCTCAGGGCTATGATTCCATTTAACAAACAGAACGCTGAAGAGACTGAAAACGCAAGACGGGCAATTGTTGAGTGCCTCAAAGTTGATTTGGAAGCAGGTGGAATTCCTTATAAACCACCTATTGATTTTGCCAATGAGATCAATCAACGAGCCAGTCCAGGATATCTGGATCTTTTGAGAAGAGTGAAAAAATTCCTGGATCCGAACGATATCATGAATCCAGGCAAACTCGGCATATAAGCAATCAAAAATACAGATTTGAACTGTGAGGAACAATGGACTGGAAGATTGCGGAGCTGAAAGAGCTAGAGGATAAAATCTGGAGGTGCACCGCATGCGGTACCTGTAAGATAGCGTATGACTACGGTCCACCACCAACGTTTGGCGAAATTTGCCCTGCAGGGACCGAATTTGGATTCGAAGGCTTCATGGCTTCCAAAGGGAAGATCGCTTTTGCTCGAGGCATCCTGAGTGGCGAGCTTCCGTGGGACGAAGAACTGCTGGAAGCCATTTACAAGTGTACCGTTTGCGCGGGTTGTCAAAACCAATGCCAGCTAGATCACAAGCCTTTCATCCCGGAAATCATAGAGGCGATGAGGCGCAAGGCGGTAGAGGAAGGCGTGGGGCCCATGCCCCTGCATAAAAACCTCCTGCAGTCTATGAAGAACTACAATAATCCGTACCAGGGCCCGAGGCGAGTGAGAACAGATTGGACTCGTCCGTTCAAGAAGGCCGGTAAACCCATCAAGGATTTAAACAAGGAACCTGCGCCGGTGCTTTTCTTTGTGGGATGCACTGGGGCGTTTAACACAGCGGCGAGAGCTGTCCCCACCTCAACAGCGTCTATTTTCCAAAAACTTGGGATGGATTTCGGAATCCTGGGTGAGAACGAGATATGCTGCGGCTCTACGGCAATGCGGGTGGGGGATTCAGAAGAATTCAAGAGAGTAGCCACGAAGAATCTGGAGACCTTCAAATGGTTGCGCGACGAACGCGGGGTCAAAACAATCATCAGTTCCTGCGCCGGTTGTTATCGGGCGATCAAGAAGGACTATTCGCTGTCTTCTGAATACGACAAAGTAATGGAAGGCATTGAAGTCGTACATACGGCTGATTACCTAAGTCGTCTCCATAAAGAAGGAAAGCTCAAATTCAGGGGTGAGCTTCCATGGAAAGTCACCTACCATGATCCGTGCCACACGGGTAGGCATTTGAACAAGTTTATTATTGACCACGAAGGTAAGGAGCTCTGGAAAGGAGCCTATCTGGATGTGGATCAGAGCGAGTGTCTTTACGAACAACCTAGAGATCTTTTGAAAGCCATTCCTGGAATTGAATTTCTGGAAATGAAACGGAATCGAGCCAACTCATTTTGCTGCGGAGGAGGAGGAGGCGTGATGACCGGTTTTGGAGATTGGGCGAGAAAGAATGCCAGTTTGAGAGTCCAGGAAGGAATGGATACTGGAGCCGAAAGGATTGTATCGATCTGTCCCTTCTGCCATTTCAATCTTAATGAAGGCGCAAAGAGAATCGGCTCTCAGGTCCAAGTTCACGATCTGACAGAGCTGGTTGATCAAGTTCTTGTTGGGTGTGATGGCGACTGAGCTGCACCTTAAAGAAACTGAGACTTGGCATCGGCAACTATAGGCCAGGTCTCAGTTCAATGTCCTAATGAATCCGGAAAGGAGGTAGTTGATTCTAGAGTACCGCGAAGAGAACTGTCAGGATGTGGTGCCGTTGCACGCAAGGCAGGTGCCGTATCAGCTTGCAGCACAGCGTTATTGCTTTTGATGATGCTGCGTCGGTGTCGACCGATTGCATCTGGCTTTTGTCAATCGATTGAGGGAATCGATTGGAGTTTCCAGAAGGAATAGTCGGCTTTGAGTGATCGTGGGCGACCATGGCTCCGATGGGTCAAAAGGTTATCTTCAACATGTCTCGGTCTGGTAAATGAAAGGTGATACCATGAGTCAATCAAACGTAGAAGCGGTTGCTGGGAGTGTTCAGTATTCAGATTCAGCAGCGCAGATGCTTAAATACAGATGGATCTGTTATGGAATGCTGTTGCTGACCTATATCTTTGTTTACTTCGATCGCGTGGCCCCTGCAGTAATAGCGCCGGAACTTATGAAAGAGTTCGGCTTGACGGCTACAAGCTTGGGCATTTTGTCGTCAATGTATTTCTATCCCTATGCTGCAATGCAGATCCCATCGGGTATTTTATCGGATCGCTTTGGCCCCAGGATTTCAGTGACCGTTTTCTTTATCATAGCGGCCATCGGTACAGCGCTTTTCGGCCTGGCCTACACTTTCGGATGGATTATCTTTGGCCGTTTCCTTATGGGAGTCGGTGTCGCGGTCGTGTGGATACCCTGTATGAGAATCTTGGCCAACTGGTTCCGACCCAAGGAGTTCGCCACGCTTACGGGTGTGATGCTCACCGTGGGCAATGCCGGCGCAGTGCTAGCCGCTGCTCCTCTGGCTTTCCTAGTTGGTATCGTTGGTTGGAGGGCGTCCTTCTACTGGCTTGGAGCTTTCATGGCTATTGTTGCTATCTTGAATTTTATTGTTCTAAGAAACAAGCCAAGCGACAAGAATCTCCCCACAGTTTCAGAGATAGATGGAGTCGATTATTATTCTGTCCAGACTACTCAAAAAGTCAGTTTTGGCGAAAACGTAAAAAGGCTGTTCGGGATGAAGAACTATTGGCTAATAGCCATATACGCATTTGTGATCTATGGGACCGTCATGGGCTTCCAGGGTCTATGGTGCATCCCGTTCCTGCAGCAGACCTACGGCCTTCCGAAACAAGAAGCAGCTAACATATTGATGTTATGGCCGATTGGTATGGCACTGGGTTGCTTTGCTTTTGGGTATATTTCCGACCGGATTTTGAAATCCCGAAGGAATGCTTCATTCTATGGCATCATCATTTACGCCCTCACTTGGTTACCTTTGGTGCTGTTCCCGGATAAGATTCCAGTAGGCATGTTTTATCCGCTTCTTTTCATCATGGGTTTCTTCTCTGGAGCTTACGTCCCCAACTATGCCCACATTGCAGAGGGACAACCGCACAGTTTCATTGCTACGGCGAATGGCATGCTCAATATCTGGTATTTTGTTGGTGGGGCGCTATTCCAAGCTGTGATGGGAATGGTCTTGGATTGGTACGGCAAGGCCGGAGACAAATTTCCGGTTGCTGCCTATAAGGCGTCTTTTATAGCATGTATCATTGCTCTGGGGATTGGCGCAATAGCGATGTATTTCACGGCCGATACCAAAGTGCTGCAGAAAAAATCATAACAAGAATAAAAAGCCCCAACGCTTGAGAGGTTTATAGGCATTCTTAGAGGTAATGTCGGCTATGCAGCTCCAAATTCTGGAAGATTGTCATTGCCAAGGCGTGCTAGCAGTTGCCAAAAATCATGTCTCTTTACTCGTCATTCCTGCGAAGGCAGGAATCCAGAATCTGGATCCAGGAGCGAGTCCGTGGTGACGGTACCAATCGCATAGTTTGGACTATAGTCTTGGCAATCGGTGCAGTCTGTGGCAATCCCCCAAGTCCGAAATTTTGGGAAACTGTCCCGCGAGGCGCTGGATCGTTTCACTTCTCGCAATTACATGGTTGGACCGTGGCTGGGCGAGCAAGAATGAGTTGCTAATCCGACAGAACTTTCGAGAACTGCTATAGACCACTCCTCACCGTTGGTTTGGGAGAAGCTCTAGGTTAACAGGGCTGGAGGATCAAGAATGGAGTAAATGACTCTGGCCCTGCTAGAAACATCGTGTCCACCTAATGCTGGTTTATTTCAAGATGATTTGGAGATTATTGACATGACTCTTAAAAAGAAATTCATGAATCGTCTTACGGGTGCCAGTAACGACGAAACTCTTTTCGGGTGCACAACCACTTACGGAGTAGTAGATCTGATGGAGAAGTGCGGCCACCAAAGGCCACTTGCGGATACGGATCCTGTAGCGATGACTGAACTCGCCCTAGCGGGATACCGGTATGCCGGATTCGAGTGGGTCAAGGCAATGGGATGGGACATCACAGCCATCAGCGAAGCTCTCGGTTGTACTCTAGGCCCGACCGAAATCGATCGACAGTACTCTATCAAGGAACACCCATTCGCCGAAAGTCTTGAAGGGCTCGATTATCCCTCCGATTTTCTGCAAAGGGGCCGCTTCCCCATGTACAAACAACATTTCCAGATGCTTAAAGAAAAGGTCGGTGAAGAACTCGCCACCTTCGGAGAAACCGAGGGACCTTTTACCGCTGCAGCGAACCTGGTCGGAGCGGAACAGTTCATGAGGTGGACTATAAAGAATCCCGACGATGTCTTCAAGGTTCTGGAGGTCACCAAAATGGCTGCAGTTGACGCCATCAATTTTGCCTTCGATAACGGAGCCGATTACTACGTGTTAGCAGAACCGACTTCCGGACCCGCTGTCATGAGTGGAAGAGCTTGGGCAAAGTACATGCTTCCCCTCATGAAAGAGGTCGTGAGTAAATCCAAGGGACCTCTTGTACTACATATTTGCGGGAATACCGATTCCATTATACCCTTGATGTGTGATACGGGTGTTGCAGGAATCAGCATCGAGGAAAAGGCCGACATGAAAAAGGCGGTGGAAATTGCCCGGCCCAAGGGCGTTAAGGTTTTCGGAAACGTTGCGACAGCTACAACACTTTTCATGGGTAAACCAGAAGAGTGCTATCAGGAAGCAGTTGCAGCTCTCAACAATGGCACAGATTTTCTTACTCCCGGCTGTGGTATCGCTCCTCGCTCCCCTTTGGAAAACTTGCTCCAGATGAAGAAGGCAAGGGACGATTTCTATCGGAAATAAACCATACTCTCCCTTCCAATCCTTCCTGGCTTATTCCTCGGAGGGATTGGATAGGACTTTTGTGGGCGTGCTTGGCAAATAATGACAGGAAAGGTTTCAAATAGGCGTCCAATCTTCTTTGGCTGTGCGCTGGACCCTGACGAAAGGGATGAATCGATTCAGGAAAAAATTCGTCTGAGTGGGACAGATTCTCAGAAGGATGACCCTTATTCTGAAATCATGAGACTTGTTCGTCAGGAACTCGCCCCAGACACTTGGGAGGAAAGGGGCGTGATCGAAGTGCCACCATGGCTCCGTCCAATACCTCCAAGCATCGCGAGAAAAGATGTCACTCTGGACAACTTTGTCCACTTCATAGATGGGAATGGGTGCCGGGATTTCGCGGAAGCAGCGGGTAAGTTCGTGGAAGAATGTATTTTTCCAGAAATCCCATGCATGATTGGTATTGACCATTCTTTAACCGGTGGGGTGTTCGCTTCGTTGGTTTCATTCTATAGGCCCGACGATATCTCACTAATTATTGTCGACAGCCACGTGGACTCGTTGCCTACATCGGCAATGTCAGGCGCTATCCAGTATGATGTCGCGACAAACCCCAATTCTGTGCATGATTCCAATGATCCGTTCCTACGAAATCGCTCCGATTCATACAATGCCAGCTCGTTTCTCCATTATCTCTTGGAAGACGCCGTGATTGATCCGGAAAATCTTTATCTCATTGGCGTGAGTGATTATCCTGCCAAACGTGCTTTTCGGATCAAAGATGACAGGATAAGGCGTTATGTAGATTGTTACTCCTCCCTTAAAAAAAATGGCGCTAAGATTCTAACCAAGAAAGACTTGTCTTTTGGATCCACTGCGCTGAGTAATCTAATTCGTCGAGTAAGAACACCATACGTGTACATTTCTATAGACATGGACATCGGCGCACGGAATGCCCTTGGGGGCGTCAGGTTCCAAAACTATCAGGGAATAACAGAAAATCGGATATACAAGATAGCAAAATATCTGAGAGAACTATTAGATCGTGACGTCAATCTAGCCGGAATGGACGTGATGGAATTCAATCCGAGGCGGGCCGGTTCCGGGGAGACACAGAGTGATGATAGGACCTACCGAATAGCTTTCAACCTCATAAAGACTATTTGTTTTCAGCAGAAAAAACCCTGAACCACTCTCAACCGGCAACCGATGGCAAAATAGAGCACCTCCGCCTCGGCCAGTACTCGATCTCTCAGCCTGCGATTGAGGTACTTGGGATTGACGAGGTCCACCTTCCTGCCGCCCAGCAGTGCAGACGGGTGCGGTCTGCGGTGGGAGTATGAGGTCGAGGTCCCGGAGCTGAATACCAGTGTTTTCATAATTCCTGGGCAGCGAATAAAGAATCGCCAGGATAAGGTTGTGATTTTGAACAAGGTGGCCGAAGAAATGATCGAGCTGGTTCGCCCCCGACATCCAGAATGGGTGTTCACGTACAAAGGGCACCCTTTGCGAACCATGAATACCACAGCCTGGAAAGCTGCACGGACAAAAGTGAATCTGGAGCACGTGCGAATTCGTGATCTCCGGCACACCTTTGGTCGAAGGCTTCGGGCGGCGGGGGTTAGCTTTGAGGATAGGCAAGATCTTCTTGGGCACAAATCAGGGCGGGTCACCACCCATTATTCAATGCCTGAGGTGAGGAGCTTGATAGCGGCTGCCAATGCGGTCTGAGTGGATCAGTCACGCAAAAGTCCCGCATGGAAAATCGCTTGAAGTTCTGCTCGATGCGCGATCCAGTGCTTGCTGAGCGCAGGGACCGCCAGTGTCACATTGCCCCCGCAGGTGCTCCCGTAAGGGAAAACACACCCCGGCTAAGGGCGTTTCAAAAAAGTTTGTGGCTTCTACTGATGCGTACCGCTGCTCCCCACGGATACTGATGAACCATAGATTTGTCCACGATTATGAAACCGCGGCATTATACCAATGCTCGTTCAAAGCAGTAAGAATTTGGGGAACCTTCTTTAGTAAAGAAGGTTCCCCAAGCCCTTCCAAGAAACTTTTAGCACTGCTCTGCATCTTCATTTTCCGGCGGAAAATGAAGATGCAGACAAATGCTAGAAATTCTTGGGATGGGGTTCGGGGAA
>JACRDE010000431.1 GCA_016212935.1 Desulfomonile tiedjei
ACGCCGACAGTTGTGACATCGTTGGATTCCAGCTCACCGTCTTCTCCGATCCGTTTCTTCGGAACCACGAAAAGCGATATACCTTTCACTCCCTGAGGCGCCCCTTTGATCCGGGCGAGCATGAGATGGACTATATTTTCCGCGCCGTCGTGGTCCCCAGCAGAAATGAAAATCTTCTGGCCGCGGATTAGATAGTAGCCCTCTTCCGTGAACACAGCCTGAGTCGTGATATCCGTCAATGAGCTTCCGGCTTGGGGTTCGGTCAGAGCCATCGTCCCCTGCCACTTCCCGGAAAACATTAGCGGGATGTAAGTCTCGATGAGATCCTGCGACCCGAAAGACTCTATGAGATGAGCCGCTCCGGAACTCAAAACCGGATATACCGAACCTGAATAATTGGCAGACGCCATTATGAAATGACAAGCTGAGACAATCAGGTGAGGTAGCTGCTGTCCGCCCAAATCCACGCGCGCAGACGCACCGATCCAGCCGCCTTCCCCGCACTCTGAGAGGATTTTCGAGACAGTCGGGTGCACCTTGACCCGGCCGCTCACCAGTTCAGGAGGATTCTTGTCCATTTCCGTGAGACACGGATAAAGCATTTCCCGCGACATCTTCAAGGCGGTATCCAGCATTATGTCATAGATCTCTCGGCTGTGGTCTCCGTAATAAGGATATTTAGAGAAAGATTCCACATCCAAAACCTCGTAAAGCATAAACCTGAGATTTCTTTCCCCCACAAATTTATCAGCCATCGATACCTCGTTTCTAGCTGGAATGGTTTCTTGGCACCTTAGGATTCATGACCCTCGCCAAGAGTAGCATCTGACGTCCCGCAGTCGCAAACAATTTTCCCAATGTTTCTAAGCACGGTAAGACCATAGCCTGAGCTATGCGAGATCGCTCGAAGTCCGTCTGGTGTTTGGCGAAGAGTCTACCCCATTCGGCTAGATTGCTAAAGACAGTAAGATTCGCCGGGAACTCTGCTCCGGTCTGTTGTGGCATCCCCCTCATCCGCGATACCTTTTAATGGGAATTTGCTTTCAAATCAGTAAGATTTGGGTAACCTTCTTGATAAAGAAGTCCTTCCCGGATTCTTCCTCGTGTGACTGCGAAGAGGCATTGTCCGCTCGGTGCTGTGCCCCCGGATCACGCTAATCTGCGAACATCGGATGGAAGGCAATACCGTTGGCATTACTACTTTTGTGTTATCCCAGTCAACACGCCGACGAAAATATCTCTGTCCACGTTGCCGCCGGACATCACTACTGCCACTCTTTTACCTGCGAGAAAGTCGCGTTCCGATAGTGCTGCTGCGAGCGAAGCTGCGCCGGCACCTTCTGCAACATTGTGGGTATCCTCGAACAGTGCTCGCATTGCTTCGGCAACTTGTTCGTCACTGACTGCGACGATACGATCCACGCCCTTCCAAATTATCTCCAAGGCTGCCGGTTCCGGAGTACGGCATGCCACGCCGTCGGCCAGTTGCGTTGTGACGGGGTGCTCCACAGGCACTCGTTCTTGAAAGGACAATTGATAAGCGGGCGCATGTTTTGACACAACTCCGACAATACTGGTCGAGAGCCCCAGAGCCTCCCGCGCAGCAATCATACCGGAAATTCCGGACCCAAGACCTATCGGGACATATATGACGTCCAGTTGACGCGCATGATGCAGCAATTCAAGCGCATAGGTGGCTACACCTTGCACAAGTAACGGATGAAAGGACGGCACCATGTGGAGATCCCTATCTTTCGCCAAAAAAACGGCGTGCTCGAGGGCGGCCTGGAAATCCTCACCGTGTTCGATAAGGTCGACCCCGAGAGCACGCATTGCGGCGTTCTTCTCGCGGCTGTTGCCGAATGGAACAACTATGGTTGCGGGGATTCCGTAACGGCGTGCCGCAAAGCCCACCGACTGTCCGTGGTTGCCCCGTGTGGCGCTGATGACTCCTCTTGGTGTGTCTGTCCGGCTTGTCAAATCATGAAAGTAGACGAGACCCCCTCGGATTTTGAAAGCCCCGACAGGTGTGTGGTTCTCGTGTTTCACCCAGACTTCGGTTCCAAGACGCTCACACAGTAAAGGCCAACAGTATTGCGGCGTAGGTGCCATAACCTCATAGACGACCTCCGCAGCAGCTTCAATTTGAGTAAGGGTGAGTTTCATGCAATTGCGGCTCCCTGGCATTCAGGCTGTGATCTCTCCGGAACAATACTTGCCGCAGAGGATCAAGAAAGCATTCCCCATATGGGCATTTTTCTAGCGTCGGAAGGAAAACTTCTCGAAGAGGGAGAAAATGTGACAACATTAGAGAATGAAGGGGCCGGGTTCAGCACATACTCCAAACCGGCAACCCCCTCGTTTCCGTGGAAAGTCCTGAGAAACTTGCGGCCAGACCATTGATCGCCAATTACTACATTCGAACGGACTTCCGCAGTGTCCTGCCCGATTTGTCCGAGGCAGGGTTTATGCCACCGCCTCCACGCTCTTTACAGCGGGCACCCGCTCCTTAAGAATTCTCTCAATACCCATCTTCAGGGTCATCTGGCTCATGGGGCAGCCGCCGCATGCGCCTTTCAGTCGCAGCTTCACAACTCCGTCCGCCGTGACATCCACTATCTCGGCATCTCCTCCATCGGCCTGAAGCTGGGGCCGAACGAGGTCAAGGGCTGCCTGAATTTCTTCTCTCATAATTGCTCTCCTTTCAGTCTATCGTAGCATGCCGTTTTTGTCGAAGTTCCCAACATACTACAGTTTTGATGCTATTAGCAAAAAAAGGGTTCATGAAGGCCACCCCAGCCATTCAATCCTGCAGTTTGGTTGGATCTCCGCTGGGCAAGCCTAGCTCTCGTGCTCTGAGCACCCGCCGCAGGAGTTTTCCGGAAAGCGTCTTGGGTAGCTCGGCAGTAAACTCAATTTCCCCCAGGGGGATCTCAGAGTGGAGATTCGTCTTCACGAACGCCTTGATCTCGTGATTCAATCGGGCTGAAGGCGTGTAGCCCTTCGCAACTTTTACGAAGGCCTTACATATGACCTTTCCCTTTTCGGCGCCCTTCGAAATCACACCCGCTTCAGCCACTGCAGGGTGCATGCAGAGGACTTGCTCGATCTCGTACGGACCGATGAAGCTCTGACCGACTTTTATGAGGTCGTCGTTCCTACCTTCGTGGTAATAGTAGCCGTCCTCGTCCTTGATAACCATGTCACCCGTTACAAACCAGCCGTTGCGAAAATACGCTTCGAACCGATCATCATCTTTCCAGATTGCACGCATCATGGAGGGCCAACCAGGCTTCAGGGCCAGTTCTCCAAGGGTGAGAATGGGTAGCGGCTCTCCTTTGGGATCGAGTACCGCAGCCTCCACGCCCGGCACAGGCTTTCCCATGGAACCCGGTTTTATTACCTGTGACGGATAATTGGCGATGCATATCATCCCTGTCTCTGTCATCCACCAGGTATCATGAGGTGAGTGCTTCAAGTTTTCCCGAACCCAATAGAAAAGCTCAGGCGCTAACGCTTCCCCTACGGTTGCAATATGACGCAGATTAGAGAAGTCGTAACGGCCTGGCAAATCTGCTCCGGCTTCCATGAGCCTCCGTATGGTCATGGGGGTGGTATACCAAACGGCAATCCTGTGCTTCTCGAGTGATCTGTACCAACTCGATGCAGAGAAAGGATCGCCCTGGACCACTGATGCTGCGTTGCAAAGCCATGGAGCGAAGGCCCCATAAACCGTACCGGTTACCCAGGCGGGATCTCCGTCTACCCACAGGATGGATTGATCGGTGAGGTCCAAAGCCCATCTGCCCGTCATGAGGTATCCGATCATGTCCTGGTGGGCGTGAACCACCCCTTTGGGAGGGCCGGTAGAGCCGGATGTATAGAGCAAAAATAGAGGAGTTTCAGCAGGAAGCCATCTGACCGGCGACTCAATGGGCATGTATTGGAGGGCAGATTCGAGCACAGCCTCTGACGAGAACAACCCAGGGGCCGGCCCCTCGGTTAGTAGTACACATTTGACGCTTTCCATTGATTCCTGGGGCAGGTTCTCAATCAGGTCCGGGTGCGTCAAAATGCCTCTGGGTTCGGCATTTCGTACTCTCCACAGCAGATCTTCAAAGTTCAGGGTGGTATAAAGATTGGAAAAAACAACTCCAGTACGGGCGCATGCAATCATTGCGAAATACATTTCAGGGCACGGAGGCACATATACGAACAGTCGGTCACCGACCTTGAAGCCGTACTTAGTGAGCAAGTTGGCAAGACGGCTTGAGTTTTCTTTCAGGGCTTTGTATGTAAGGCTGGTTACTGTCCCGGATTTCTCAAATATCAATGCCGGCCGGTCGGCTGTGGCGGGATCGTCGGCCCAGCGATCCACTGCGTCATAGGCTATGTTGATATACCCGTCTTCCCGAATCGTAAATTCGTTTTGGGTGTCCGACCAGGAAAAGCTCTTGTAGGTTTCGTAATAGGACTTAAGATTTGCGTTGGGGTTTTCAGGTCTGACTCTCGCCTTTATCATGGGGGGTCCTATTCTGAGAAATTGGCGCGGAACCCGGTGGCATCTACCTCACGCCGTCCATATGCCGTATTTCTCGTGCAGGCTCATGGCCCTGGCTACCACTTCCGAGCCCCTGCGGCTAGAAACCAGTGGGATTCTGTCTCTTCTCCCCTGGAAAGTCAACACACCCAGCACCTCTCTTACGGAACTCGCCAGGGCCCACAAATCGTAGCCGCCTTCCAATGCCATAAGTATCGGAGCGCCCCTCACCGAATCGCTGAGCTGCAGCACCATCTGCGTCAACCAGAGGTATGCCTTCTCAGTGAGTCTTGTTCTGCCCAGAGGATCCTTTTCGTGGGCGTCGAATCCGGCCGCCACGAAAATTAGCTCTGGCTTCCATCTACGAACCACCCGGCCCAGTATTTCACGGTAGATGTGGATTATGTCGTTGTCTTCAAGCTCCTTCGGCACAGGTAGATTCACATTGTATCCCAGTCCTTCTCCCTCGCCGGTTTCTTCCCAGTCGCCTGTGTGCGGGTACCACCCCATGTAGTGCGAAGACAGGTATAGCACCCTGTTGTCGCGGTAGAATAAATCTTGCAAGGCGTTGCCGTGATGAATATCCCAGTCGATGATAAGGATCCGTTTGTATCCATATTTTTCAACGGCATATTTTGCTGTGACTCCGAGATTGTTGAAGATACAGAACCCGCCGGCCCTGTCGGCCAGGGCATGATGACCCGGCGGCCTCACCATGCAGAAACATGCTCTGAGCTGACCCGCCAGCAGAGCTTCCAATGCCTTGATGCACCCGCCCACTGCAAGCCATGCTGCGATATAGGTATTAGCGCTCACCGGCGTGTCAGGGGCCAGAGTCGTAAAATCGCGACCGGCTGTGCTCATGATCTGCTTGATGTACGCGGGAGTGTGCACCAGCTCCAACTGTTCGAGAGTCGCACTCTCGGGCTCGATATAGATCACGGAATCGTTGAAGTCCTTGTCCAGCATCCGGTACAGACTGCGAAGACGATTGGGGCTCTCCGGATGCACGAGTCCGGGTTTATGGTCCATATATCTGGGATCTCTCACTATTCCTATTTTGAGAGCCAAGAATCACCTCACAGCCTCTTTAGCATTGTTCGTTCTCTGTCGCATTCGTCGCAGAATTGGAATCCGGCATTCTTGTACATTCGAATAGCTCTGAAATTGTAAGCTTCCACAGTCAGCCAAAGGTCTTTCAGGCCCAGCAATACCCCATAGCGGACGGCTATTTCGGTGAGCACCGTCCCGATTCCCCTGTTCTGCAAGGGACCGAGTACGAAGATCAAATACTCGGCGTCCAAACGCTCCATGTCCTTGATCAGAGCACAATGCCCCACTACACGGTTGCTTTTCCATGCAGCGAAATTATCGGCGATCCGGAAAAGATGCTCTATCCAGACGCGTCTCGCTTTCTCGTCTGTTGGAGGCAGACCCTGTGTGACGGCCTTGGGAGAGAATGCGGCGTACATATCCAGGATTTCCGGGAGGCAATCCTCGCCGCACTTACCCGCCTCGAAGGGTTCCCCAAGTTTGTCCACAAGTTGGGAACGCTTTCCTGAATCCATATGTACTCGCCCACCGGATAGAGTCCGACACCCTATAAGAAATTCTCGCCAGCCGGAAAAACCGAATGCCCGTCAGGAGGCAAATCATATTTTACCACACGTCTGCAATAAACGACGGACACAAAATTATGCCATACTCTGAAAGGATTGTCCCGGATAGCCCGACGCGAAGTTGTTGCTCAATGGCGTCGGGCTGATCGGGAGTAAGCTATTTCGAGTCGACGCTGATCACAAACGTAATGAAAAAGGTGTCACGGGAGAGGCTTTTGGAATACAATTACCTCAATGCACAATTCATCATAAGGGGTGGAATATGATTCGACAGGTCGAGTACTTTGCGAAGACCGGTAAAGAGAATACCCATCGATGTGTGGAAATAGTGAAGAATCTAGTTGGAGAAGGGTTCTCACACGTGGTGGTGGCAACAACCAGCGGTCGGACGGCCCTGGCCTTTGCAAAAGAGCTTCAAGGTAAAAAAGTGAACCTGGTTGCTGTGACTCACAACGTGGGTTACGGAGGTCCCGATCAGGATGAATGCGAGCCCGCTGCCAGAATTGAACTCGAGTCTCTCGGCGTCCGAATATTCACCGGGACCATTTTGACTAGAGGCATCGAGGCAGCACTCATGAAGAAACACCAGGGTGTATATCCCGCATACATCGTAGCTCAGAGTCTGAGGATCTTGTCGCAAGGAATAAAGGTTTGCGCAGAAATAGCGGCTGAAGCCTGCGATGCAGGATTGATTCCTGAGGGAATAGACATAGTGGCTGTCGCGGGGACAGGCCGGGGTGCGGATACAGTGGCAATCATTGATGCTCGCCCTTCCGATCGCTTTTTTGATATGCGGATCAGACAAATAGTGGCCAAGCCTCTTTAGAACCTCTTCCATGGCGCACAGCGCCACGACGAAGCGACCTCAACAGTTGGAGATTCCTTTGGGCTTGACGCCCTCGCAATGTCAACTGTCGACAGCCTTACATCCTTTGTGGCGAATTGGAGTAACCATAATTCAGCTCAATGAACCCAAGCTTCTGTAAACTTACTTGCTCCGGGTGATTTAATAAAATTGACATGCATATTTTCGTTGTACTATAGTCATGCCTACTTCAGTAAAAATGGAGGCCGAATATGGGGTCAAGCATACTCGAAGGCAAGCGGCTGTTGGCTGTCGATGACGAGCCTGACATCCTGGATGTACTTGAAGAAAACCTCGAAGCCTATGGAGTTAAGCTCGATAAAGCGCAGAGTTTTGAGGGCGGAATTCAGAGATTGACCTCGTATACTTACGATCTGGTCATCCTGGATATTATGGGCGTTCGGGGTTTTGAACTGCTGGAATTCGCAGTTATGAAACAACTGCCGGTTGTGATGCTTACGGCCCATGCACTAAGTCTGGAAGCTCTAAGCAAATCTATCGACCTAGGGGCCCGGGCCTACCTGCCTAAAGATGAGATCGACCGGATTGTCCCTTTTCTCGAAGACGTTTTGAACCTCAGCTATGAATCGGCCTGGCTATCGGTTTTCAAGAAACTCGGGGGATACTTCGGTAAAAGATTCGGCCCGGAATGGAGAACCTCCGAGAGAGAATTCATGGAGAAATTTCAGAAAGATCCGGAAATGAGGTCGACAATTATAGAGTCCTAACGCGCCAGGAGACTACGACAAGTCTTTGCAGAATACTTTTGCATTCACGAGCGTTCCCGCGTAATCCTCGGGCTGAAACACGTCATGCGGTCACTGACGTGGTCAGCGCCTTACGTCCATTTTTTGTTTCTTACCTTTATCCCGCCACGGTCATACATTTAGAGGAGACGAGGAAGCCTTGAGCTTCTTCTATTCTGCGAGAGACCGGCCTGTATCTGGGGCCTATTGACATACGCGAGGCCTCGTGAGAAACATCTGCGTACGGTCGTTACTGGAGGCTGGGACTAAATGAAGACAATGCGAAACGTGTTATCGATAATGCTCAGTGTTACGCTGGCGTTGGGGAATATTGCTTACTTTGGCGATCTGGCAGATGCCGCGAGCAGAGGTTCTTCGGGCTCCAGGAGCTCCGGCTTCGGCAAAAGTGCCCCATGGTCTCCACCCACACACAAGGCTTGGAATCGCAGCGGGGGCGGGATATTCGAGGGCAGCAGTGGTCAGTCCTCGGGGTACGCCAAGCCGTCTCCGCAACAAATTCCGTCTGGGGGCTATAAAAAGCCTGGTCCGGGATCTCCCGCGGGACCTTCAGGATATAGCAAACCTTCTTTGGGGGCCCAACCTTCCCAGGATACAGCTGGACAGTCAGGGGGCTATTCAAGGTACACAAAGCCTTCCCTCGGGCGACAACCAGCCCCGGAAGGAACTCAGTCCGGAGGCTATTCAAAACCTTCGCCCACGGACTCAGGTCAGGCTCGGAAGGTCCAGGGGCCTCCGAGCTCCGGAGGATACGCGAAGCCTTCGGCAGCGGCTGGGGAGGGACGCTTCTCGGGTGGCACCAAATTCGACAAATCAACCGTGAACCAGCTCAACAAGAAGAAGTCCCAAGAATCACTCGAACGGTACAAATCCGAACAGACAAAGTTCAAGAACCCCGCCTATACTGCGGACGGGGTCGAATCAAACCCTCTGTACCAGAAAGGAAAGAACTACTCTGGATTCGATTACGGGACGCACTACTCAAACAGAGACAACTACTACAGGCAACAAAACTGGCAACCGCCTGCTTACGCATTCGGAGGATCGCCTTCTTACGGGATTTTCAGCTCGCTGTTCCTGTTCTGGATGCTCGATCATGTGAGTAACAAGAACGTCGCGGCCACTGCATATAACCATTCGAACGATCCGGGGTTTCAAAAGTGGCGGCAAGAAGCGGAAGCCCAGGCCAAGAACAACACCGAGCTGAAGACAAAACTCGACGAAATGGATAAGCAGATAAAAGCTATGCAGGGCACTCCGAAAGATCCTTCTTACCTGCCGCCGGGAGTTCCCACAGAGGTTGCCCTGGCGGAAAACGTGCTCGCGGCAAAGAAACCGGAAAAACCGCCCCTGAGATTTGCCACGGGGCAGACCGGAGGTTGGTACGATAAATATGGAGCCCTGTTCAAGCAGGACGCCCCAAGTATTGACGTCAAGACCATCACCACCACAGGGTCTCTGGAAAACCTGAAGCTCCTCTCGGAAGGCCAGGCGGACATGGCTATCGTCCAATCGGACGTTTTAGCCATTGCGGACAAGAAACTTTCCGGTAAGGACTTGATAACCGAACAAAGCAGCTTATATGTTGAGTATGCTCAATTGCTTGCAAACAGGGACAGTGGAATAAAATCAGTGCAAGATATAGATCCTGCCAAAAACTTTGTTTACGTCGGACCCAAAGGATCAGGAACGGCACTAACTTGGGAGGCGTTGGGCGTCTTATACGACAAGTACAAGAAGATCCCGGTTAAATACTCGGACTATGCTTCCGGGCTTTCCGATGTGGAAAAGAATCCCAAGGCACTGATGCTGTTCGTCGGAGGGCTCAACAGCGAGTTTCTCAAGAAAGCGGAAGAAGCCGCCAAGAAGTCCGGCAAGCTCAGACTTGTGACTTTGGACGACCGCCACTTTGTGGGCAAAGTCGACAAGCACGGAAACGCAATATACAAGTTCATGCAAATTCCATCCAACGTGTATCCGGATCTGCAAAAAGGTTGGTTCTTCAGCGGCGATGTCGAAACTTTGGCTGTGCAGGCCGTGTTGGTGCTTAGATCCGAATGGGCCCAAAAGTACGGCCCAGAGGCGATGGATGCTCTGTCCAAGGTCGTGCTAGTGACCAAGCCGGAAATACAGAAGCTTGTGAACAAGACTTGGAAGTAGCCCCAGATTCCAGAGACAGAGGCTCGAAAATGAATTCATGAATGGCAAGGAGGACAAATGGCAGGCGCCTGGAACCTTTTGAAGCGAATAGGGCTCAGAAAAATCGACGAGGTCAAGGATTCCTACCAGAAGGGCAGGCAGGAAAGAGTTGATAGGGATCTTCCGCTTGGGATAAGGATTGGCGGCATTGTGGAAATCCCGGAGGTAGATTTTATACTGGGAGGAGACAATCTCAAAATAAAGCATCCCGGCTCGAGTAATGTGGTCTCGTCTTACGGGTCTTACCCTGTCGGCGATTCCAGGGTTCACAGGTTTTACCTGGACGCTCAGGATCTTATCTACATCCTCCAGATAGTCACTGACAGGCAAAAGGCCGTTGAGGAGTGCAAACTCTTCATGCCGTACGATGAGGTTTACCCGGACGATTGGGACTTCTGGCTCGGCGAACGGGACGGGTACATCGGGTATGAAATCTTCCAGACCCAGGACGGCGTCCAATACTTCCGTGTCTGGGGGAGTGACGAAGCAAGCGTGGTAGTTGAAGAAGACGAGCAAGGCAATCAGATCACTCGAATACAGCCGTTCGAGTTCATAGAAACCATTCATCTGACCCCGTATGGAGATCAGAACGAAACGGTCAAATACGACTCGATGCTTTACGGGCGACACGTCAACGAGAATGTTGACGAGTATCTTATTGTTTCTGCGGTTAACGAGAAGGATGGCGCATCGGTCCAGATAATGGTGGGGATCGAGCTTCAACCTGCATCCATCAAGGTTATCTAAATAAGGCAAACAAGGAGGCACTGGAATGGGAGGCATCTTCGGATTCCTTAAATCCTTTGGGAAAAACAAGTTCGGTCAGGTAGGCGAAACTATCACTCAGAAGATAGTGGCTTGGGACCCTGAAACCGCATCTCAGGCTGAAATCGAGAACATGATCGAGGAACTCGACAAAGTTACCAGGGAAGCGGGCAAGGCTAAGGCAGAATTCGATCGGGAAAAAGCCGAAGCGGAGGCCATTCAGAAAAACTACGATCGCTACATTGCAGCGGCCGACTTGATCAACGGCCAGTTGGAAGGAGCCCGGTCCGGCGGCGACGAAGCCAAGGCTCGGGATCTCTCTGCTAGCCTGGAAAAATTGCTCAGAAATCTGGAAAGCATGAAGCCGGAAGTAGATAGGGAAGCCCGCGAAGCGGAAGAAGCCAGGGGCTATTATGAAGACGTGAAAAGCCTGGCGGAGACAGCGGCCGAGAAAGTCAAAACTGCACGGGCTCAACTGGAAAAGGCCAAGCGAGACATGCGCATGGCGGAGATCGAAAACGAGAGGGCAAAAACTCGGGCGGAAAAAGCCGAGCAGATGGCGGGACTCAGGCAGGAGACTTCCAGTCTCGGGGTTGCTCTTGCTTCGATGAACAAACAGGCCGAAGAGGCCCGGGCCTCGGCAGAAGCTTCGGAAATGAAGGCGAAGCTCTTGAGCCCTCAGGCGCAAACTAAGGACGAGAACATTGAAGCGGCTCTCAAAACAGTCTCCGGCGAAAAGGCTCCTGAAGGCAGTCTGTCGGATCGCCTTGCCGCTCTGCGCAGGAAATAATCGGCACGTATTCCTTTTCCCGAGCCCCTGACCTCCAAAGGGGCTCTCTTTCACTTCGGATTGATCAACCTATTTCGAAGCGTCTATCAGGGCTTAGTGAAAATGAACGCTGGAATGACCGGCAAGATGCCGGTCCGATACGTCTTCATTCTTCGTCGTGGCGACTTCCGCCACGAATGCAGGCATGAGATTGCTTCGTCGTTCCACTCCTCGCAATTGACATGGTAGACAAGTGCGGAATACGGGCGAGAATCATTAGCCAATCCGACGGAATTTTCGAGGACTGCTATAAACGTTGTTCCCAGCCCTCTAATACGTTATATTGCACCGTAGCAGTGGGGCATTCGGGAGCGCCTATCTGAGAGCGCTCTCGGGGGAACGATTCTGCAGCCATCGGCAGATGCCCACCGTTGTCCTCTAAATTGCCCTTCAAATTGTGAAAGAATCAAGAAGGGCTTGTTTCGTAGAGTCGGTAAAGGGGGGAATCATGCGTCGGCAGAAGAGAATTAACGGCTCAGAGGTGTTGGCCGACATCCGAGTTGGCATGAGCGAATCCGAGCTGAGATTGAAGTATCAGCTTTCCGAAAAAGGAATCGATCGGGTGTTCCGGAAACTCGTGTCCACAGACGCTATCAGCCGACTTGAGCTCTGTTCGAAGTACCCCGCCTACAAAAGCAGACAGGATTGCATCAAACAGCGTCAGGCTCCCAGAGCAGAGCTGACAGTACCACTACCGTTGTACGACATAGGTTCAGGATCGCTGGGGATAGTGCGCGACATTTCTACAACCGGATTGCGAGTTGCAGGAATTGAAGCTGAAGTTGGGGAAGTAAAAACGCTTCAACTTCCCGTGGACTTGTTCATCCAAGCCGATCCTTTGCTTATCTGTGCTAAATGCGCCTGGGTCGAAACCAGAGGGAATAACAAAAGATACACTGTCGCAGGTTTCCAGATAACGGACCTTTCGGAAGCTGATGCCAGCGTTTTGGAATGCTTTATAAATTTCTTGATACTCGGAGGATCCGGAGAGTGGCAGGTATTGCAGTGAAGGCTCGAGTGTCAGTCTAATTCGCAGGGCTTGCGCTCTGCAATTTCCTGATAGTGGTTGCAGCGTGGCCTGTCGGAGAATCCTGAAGTCATCCGGCTGCGCCTGAGAGGCAACGCCATCGCATCAATAGGGTGAGCTGGACCAAAGGGGGTCCACCTCAAAGAGCTTTATAGCTCTTCCGCTAACCGTGGAGGTCGTGACCTCCTGATCGCAAAAAGCGTTGTAGGCAAGGTGGGGCCATGTCCGAGGTTCGAAAGATTAAGGCGGGCAAAATTGTTGCAGACATCCGGGCGAGACTCACGGATTTTGAATTAATGGCAAAGTACGACCTTTCGTGGAAAGACCTGCAGGATATACTCAGGAAGTTGGTGCAGGCGAATGCCATGAGGCCCGCTGAACTCGAAGAGAGAAGTGCATACTTTGACGACCCGATTAACAGAAAACTCACACGAGCAACATATCGGGCATACTTGAGGACACCGATCCCTATTCAGGATCTTGACGATATCGCCAACCAGGGATTCATTACTGATCTGTCAGAAACGGGCTTCCGTACAATGGGAATAGTTGTGAAAGAAGATGATGACATGAATTTCCTGGTCAGAGCAGGAGAAGTCTCGGAAGTCAAGAACCTGCAACTACGGGCGATTTGCAAGTGGGCAAACAAAGACAACCGAAATGGGGTGGGCGCTGAAGCCGGATTCAGAATAACAGGAGCCTCAAGCAATGACATCTCGAGTGTGCGCCGTTTGATGGAAACCTTGAGTCTCGGCGATCGAAACCTGATGCGCACAAAGTCAAGTCGATAATCAGGTCAGTCATGACCATTCAGTCTTACGGGCGAGAGCTTCGCTCAAATATTGATTCACCGAGAATTCGACGAGCGCATGCCGTCACCCCGGCGAACTATCATGAAGAGTCGTTCACAACGGAACATGAAAATACCCTTGAAAAGAAAACCATGGCATCCTCAAAGATAAGAAATAAGAAATCCAAAAGGAGGTTGCCATGGCTCGCAAAG
>JACRDE010000432.1 GCA_016212935.1 Desulfomonile tiedjei
ATCAGGCTGGCCATCTCGAAATTGGCTATTACGCCCTCTCTAAGCGGCCGAAAAACCTCGATTGACCCAGGCACTCGCCCGATCATTTTTTTTGCTTCTTCGCCGATCCAAATTTCTGATCTTCGCCGGTCCTTTTTTCTTATGGCAACCACGGAGGGCTCGTTGAGCACGATTCCCCTCCCGCGCGAGTATACCAGCGTGTTCGCCGTGCCGAGGTCTATGGCAAGATCTTTTGATACTTTGGAAGCTATGAAATTCAAGAGCATGTGCGGTACATTAAGACCATTGTCAGTGAGTTATCGGCCGATACTCGGCGATGGAGCTTTGTCTGTTGCGACGAATAATGCCAATGCGCGGTCATAGAGCAACTCGGAAACGCAAGAAGTCCTCAAAGGCAACTTGAAACGGAGTTCGGTTCTTGCCCCGTTTTTGTTACTTGCGCGTGCGCACATTCGTATGAAGGCTTCTTGCAGGAGACCGGCAAGATTCCCTTCATTCTATTACGTTTTCGTGCTTCGTTGTGGCGGAGCAGCCAAGAAAGGCGGTTTCAGCCAATGTTTGAGGCGCAACCAAGACACCCCGGTACGCACCAACCGGAGGGTCTCCTACAGTTTTACCTCGATGATTGAATTCTTCTTAAGTTCTTCTATCCAGTCCTTCATTCGAGCTTGAATTCTCTCTGTCTTCACAAGCTCCAGAACCTTTCTCCGGACTTTTTTATATTCTTTTTCTTCCGCTGGCGTCAGGATTCCTGTGGATTTCTCTGTTTTTCCCTTTGGATCCTCGATTTCCGTTTCTTCCTCTGCAGCTCGAGCCTCTGACTGAGCTTTCTTGGTTTGTTCCGCGTTTCGCTTCTCGTAAGCTTCTTTGAGCTGTTTTTCCATGCGGTTACGCTCCGCCACCGGAATCGGAACCGTCTTTTTCGTCCTGTTTTTGCCTTCAGCCAAATAGAGAATTATAACCCCATCCCGACTAGGCATAGGAGGAACGACATCTCCCTCCTTGAAACGTTGAACAAGTTTTTGGAGATCCGGCACCATATCCTTGTAATTCAGCATGCCCAAGTCTCCTCCGCTGGAGGCCATTGGGTCCTTCGAATACTTTTTGGCAAGCTGAGCAAAATCCCCACCTGTTGATGCTTCCTGATAGATCGTTCTTGCCTGGTCCATCACTTTTGCCAGGTCTTGTTTCTTTGCTCCTTGAGGGGGTTTCAGTGTGATCTGTCTGAGTCGTACCTTTCCGCCCACGTAGATGTCCATATCTTTGGGGATTTCGGGTTTTTGCTGTTGTTCCTGGGGACGCGCCGGCGTCAGACTTTCCAAGAGCTGTTTGTGTCGCTCGTCTATGTTGTCTTTATATTTCTTGAAATATTCCTGGGCGTCTTCCTCGCTCAGAGGTACCTTTTGAGCCACTTCAGCGGCAATCAGCCGGTTCAATGTCAATTGGCGCTTCATCAGTTTCCGGTATTCCGGATAGCCGACCCCACTAGCGACAAGGTGAAGAACAAACTGGTCCTGAGTCAGATTGTTCCTCTTCTTTATGGAATCGATTGACGCGTCTAGGATCTTGTCATCAATCTTCATGCCCTTCTTGTTTGCGTCCTGTTCAAGCAGATGGATCACAACGAGCTCTTCAAGAATCTCCTGGTCAGTCGGCCATGTTCCAGGTCGGATTACTCCCAGGGGGAGGCTCATAAAGCTCCTCATGAGCGGCTGTTTGGCCTTTTTTATATCGGATTCCAGTATGACGTCGCTATTGACTACAGCCGCGACTCTGTCAGAAATGACCTCGCCGCGGACGGAGGAATGTCCTCCTACCCAGACGAGTAAGAACGCGACCAGTAATGCTTTCCTTTTCTTCATTGCGCGTGTCCCTGTCGGCTATCGATCCATTCCGAGGGCCATGGATCGTTAAACCTTACTCATTAATACCCGAATTTGGAGATTCGTGAGAATCGTTTTCATGTTCAGACAGTGTCTTTTTGAAAAAAAAAGGGATTCACCGACACCGTCATGCCAAAAACATCGCTGGAATTGCATAAAGGAAATCCCAGTATTTTTCAAGCGCGGTGGCCATTATTCAAAGACTGCGGCCGTCCCATTAATGAAAAGCCGGGATTCCAGCGGAATTCCCTCCGAGATCCCTGATAAGCTCGAAGCATTGACTGATCCTAGACTGCGCGTCCGTCTGCCCCACCCGAAACTTCAAACGATCACCCGGAGCAAGTCGTACCCGGCTGTCTCTTTGAGCCCAAATTACCAGGGATTCAGGTCGGACCGGGGTTTCTTGGTCGAAGGTCAGTACAAGGTCCTGACCGTTGTAATCCAGTCTCAGTATCCTGGCCTCTTTCATTGCCAGCCTGATTCGCATTACCTGAAGCAACTGTGTTACTTGAAGCGGCGCCTTGCCGTAGAGGTCAAAAATCTCCTCTTCGGTGTCATCTATTTCAGAATCCGACTCAGCCCTTGAAAGCCGCTTGTAGAGATTCATGCGCTGCTGGGTCTCAGGAACATAATCCTCCGGGATGTAAGCCTCCAACTTGAGCCTGATTTCGGGATCGATTTTAGGCGGTGCATTCTCCCCTTTGAGTTCCTGGATTGCCTGCTCCAAGAGATCCAAATACATTTCGTAACCAACTTGGGCAACGTGCCCGGATTGCGATGTCCCAAGGATGTTGCCCGCTCCTCGTATTTCCATGTCCCTCATAGCGATTCTGAAGCCCTGCCCCAAACTGGAGTATTCCTGTATCACGGCCAGACGTTTGACCGCGTCCGGGGTCATCATCGTCTCAGGCGGCGTGAGGAGATACGCGTATGCGCGCACGTGGGAACGCCCGACTCGCCCTCGCAGCTGATAAAGATCAGCGAGCCCGAAGGTGTCCGCCCTCTCGATTATTATCGTGTTTGCCCTCGGAATATCGAGCCCTGATTCAATTATGCTTGTGGAAACAAGTATGTTGTGTTTCCCGGTAATGAAATCAAACATCACTTCTTCCAGCTGCTTGTCGGGCATCTGACCGTGCGCTACCCCGAAACGTCCCTCTGGCACCAGCTTCTGAAGGGCTGAGGCTCTCTTGTAAATGGATTGCACCCTGTTGTGCAGAAAGAATACTTGTCCGCCTCGATTCAACTCCCTCAGCATCGCCTCTCTGATGACCTCATCCGCCTGGCGCATG
>JACRDE010000436.1 GCA_016212935.1 Desulfomonile tiedjei
CTCCCCGAACCCCACCTCAAGAACTTTTATCGCTCGCCGGAACCCACATTTCCTGAAAGGAAATGTGGGGTTCCGGCAAATGACAGAAGTTTCTGGAAGGGGGTTTGGGGGGAAACTCTTTACTAAAGAGGGTCCCCCCAATCTTACTTCTTTGAATGCGCACTAGTATCAGATTAGTTCAATATCATATATCAGGAGGGAAAGCACCGAGCAAAGGCCTTCATGAGTCTGGGAGACCCTTTGATGCGTATTTTGCCGGTCACTATCGCAGAGAGCATGCTTTTCTCTTTAGCCAGGAATCGAAGCCAAGTACGGCTGTCTGCGATCAGGTGCAGGTCGGATTCTCCCACATGATTGTCATGCACCTGCAGGGTCTTATCGCGGATCACGGCGGTTCCTTTGCAGGACTCCTCACCAGTAAAAGTGAAGTGAAAAGTCGCGTTCAGACCTTCGGATCGATACCGTTGAAAGACCAGGGGGAGACTCTGTAAGAAGCCTTGCACCGAGTTCGGCCTGAGTCCGTTGGAAATACGCTTGACTGTCTTGTTTGGAAAATGGGCGGCAACATGGGCCTCCGCATCTGATCCTGGAACCGCGTAAATCACCTCACTCCTGTCCCTGAACGGTTTCAGCAGTCTTTCTACGTATGCTTTTCGGTCTTCCAGGAATTCTCCTATGCCTTGCTCGCCTGCCGGGCAGACCGCTACGCAGCGGTCGCACTTCGTCTGAGCCCCAATGGCAAGGTTTTGCCACATGGAGACTGTTTCCGAATCAGTGACCTTACTGCGATATTGCTTCCGCGAACCGGCCGAAGCAACGGTCTCGATCCAATCGGAGAACCCGCTCAATCTTTCCCTGTAGTTGTGGGTGTAACAAGAAAAGAAATCAAAATGACCGTCGGGTGCTATAGCTCCCACGGGGCATACCGAAGCGCAAAGCTTGCATTGAACGCAGGGATTGAACTCTATCGGCTCGTCATAACGTGAGACTTCAGTATCCAACAAAATTGTCCCGAGGATCATGAAGCTCCCGAACCTGGGGTGCAGCACGAGCCTGTTCAATCCCATCCGTCCCAGACTTGCTTCCTCGGCTATGATCTTGTCACTGGTGAGCCACATTTTCCCAGGCCAGCGATCCGATTCGTATGGGAATCCCGCGGGTACGTTCAAAGCTCCCACGCCGCGTGACCCCAGAGCCTTGCAAATGACTCTCCCGACATGTTTGGCATGGCTCCAGGTCTGCTGGAATTCCAAGTTGGTAACCGAGTGGGCCATTGTGCGGATGTTTTCTCGATGCAGCCTGAATGCGAGAGCGACCACGGTTTTGGTTCCGGGCAAGGCGTACTCTATGTCCGGCATCTGTTCTACCAAGGCCGGCCTGCAAATGTCGACAAACCCAGCGTCATCAGCTCCGCTTTTGAGGCACAATTCTTTCAGGTAATCGGTGTCCAAAACAGCGGGTTTGGTCCGAGCCTCAGCGGTTGAGACTTGGCTCCGGTGCCACTTTACTGTGGGATGGTCTTCCAGTTTCATAGTGCCTCCAGTCTGTGCAGTATTCCTCTGCCCTTACTCATCAAGGGAGCTGTCTCGAGACCGTCTCCCTTGGCGAGAAAGGACAGCTAGATCCACCCGATCAAGTCCCAGAGCGCTTTGCTCGATCAGGCGAGTTCCTGATCGATCTTGAAAGCATCGAAAATGATGTTGGTGCCTACTGCCCGCGCTCCGTGGGCCACGGCATCAAAGATGTCGGCGTTCGCCCACCCCAGAGCGCGCAGTTTATCTACGTCCGACGAAGCAACAGCATGCGGCTCGTCTGTGGCTTTCAGGACGAACAGCAGCATTGCTTTATCCTTTTCTCCCAGGGGGGCCTTTTCAGGATCAGTGCGTGCGCCCTGTATTTGCTCCGGAGAAAACCCGAACTTCGTCAGTAGAGCCACATTGAATGAATCACAATATTGGGATTTACAGGCCTTTGAAACCAGCATCCTGATCATCGACAGCAAGGGAGCGCTGAGAGTCGGATGGGTCATAAAATACTGTGCGAAGTACAGCTGGTTTTCGAGAACGGTTGGACTCACTCCTAACAACTGCACGTTGTTTGGTACTGTCCCGAAGAAATGTTCCGCGGAAGCGTAAAGCTCCGCGAGTTTTCCTTCCGCTTTTTCTGGTGGCGTAATCGGGATAAGAGCCATGAAAGTCCTCCTTGGGTTCGATGGCGGAATCCTTTTGCTTGATGGATCCCGAGTAGTTAGAATAGACCGGTCTACTATCAGTCCGGCAAAAAAAACTAGGGCTTGAGCAAACCCTCGAAAATCATCTTCTCAAATACGATCAGTGGTTGAAGGCTGTTTTCAGCTTTCATGCGCAGCAATGCGCCCTCCCAGCTATTCAATATGAAGTCAGCGGTCTCTCCGGGATCGAGGGAGGGATTTATTTGCTGGAGGTTCCTAGCCTCTTCCAAACACTTGGCCATCTGGCTGCTTATCATGCCTAAAGCTTGATTCACTTTGATGCGGAATGCATCTTTCTGATCGGCCATTTCCTGGGTAAGATTGCCGATGGGGCAGCCGCCTTTGCAGCCCATCTGTTCGCACATTCCCATCATGTACCGGAAAAAATTTCTCAATCGTTCTATCGGCTTCCCTGGAGTCGCCGACATATGTGGTTCCACAGCCGAAAGTATGAATTGAAGGTAGAAGTCCACCAACTGTAAGCCGAAGTCTTCTTTGCTCTTGAAGTAAAAATAAAACGAACCCTTGGGCACGCGGGCAGCGTCAAGTATTTCCTGTATGCCTGTATTATTGAACCCCTTCTCGTGGATTATCCTGGATCCTTCTGACAGTATGCGCATTTTTGTGGATTCTTTGGGCACTGGAACGACCGGCTGCTTTTTGAACATTATAGTAGACCGGTCGTCTAGCGCTGTCAAGGTTTTTTTGCACTCAGCATCTTCCAGTATTATTCAGATGCCTCTCCACACAATCCGCCAGCCGGGTTTCATCGACGCCAGCAACAACGTTCTGTTATAATCATCTCGAATCTGACCTATACAGAGCATAATCCTATGGACGAACGACAGACGGACAAGAGTCTACCCCAGTACCCACTTGGTAACATATACTTTTACCTCACCCGAGGCTGTAACCTCAGGTGCAGACATTGTTGGATTTCTCCGAAGTTCCAGGGAGAAGGTCAACAGCACCCTTCACTTGATTTGGACCTTTTCAGGTCTATTGTGGCTCAAGGAAAAACTCTAGGGCTGTGCAGCGTAAAACTTACGGGCGGAGAGCCTCTGATCCATCCGCACATACTCGAGATTATCGGACATGTTCGTGACGCCGGGCTGGGCCTCACCATTGAGACAAACGGTACCGTGATCACCAGAGAATTGGCTCTGGCAATGCTGGAATGCAAAACGCCATTTGTCTCAGTCAGCCTTGATGGCGCGGATGCAGAGACTCACGAGTGGATGCGCGGCGTAGAAGGGTGTTTCGACGCTGCATTGCACGGCATCAGGACTCTCGTCGAAGTCGGGATTCGGCCGCAAATCATAATGTCGCTGGTCCGAAGAAACAAAGACCGGGTCGAGGCACTTGTGCGTCTGGCGGAATCACTCGGGGCAAGCTCGGTCAAATTCAATCTCGTTCAGCCCACGGCCAGAGGAGAGCAGATGCATCGTGACGGGCAGACGCTTTCCGTAGAAGAACTCATTC
>JACRDE010000437.1 GCA_016212935.1 Desulfomonile tiedjei
AAGAAGTGAAATCGGGGAAACCCTTCTTGTAATAAGTGTTTACCCGAAACCCAACCCAAGTATTTATAGCATTTGTCTGCGTCTTCATTTTCCAGCGGAAAATGAAGACGCAGAGCAGTGCTAAAAGTTTCTTGGAAGGGCCTGGGGAACCTTCTTTACTAAAGAAGGTTCCCCAGATTCTTACTGCTTTGAACGAGCACTGGTATTAGGTCAACAGGATGATGATAACAAATCCTTGACGTTGGCCCTGCAGGACTGTTACCGTAGACCCACATCGGATTGGATGTTAGCGGAACACGGTGCAAATCCGTGGCGGTCCCGCCGCTGTAACTGGCGACGAAGCTCGCGTATCCACTGTCCGGCCACAGCCGAACGGGAAGGGCGGGTGGAGGATGACCCAGAAGCCAGAAGACGGGCATCCGATCCTGGGGCAAGCTAATGGCAAAGGTAGCCCCTGTCTCTGAACAGAGACAGGGGCTTTTTTATTGGGGGAAAAATGAGATCGGTTCTATTGAAAGAAATCGGTTTGTTGGCCATGGAGGACATCCCTGTTCCTGAGCCCGGTCCCGGCCAGGTATTGCTTCGCGTAAGCCGATGCGCCCTTTGCCGTACAGACGCAAAAATGTGGTCCCAAGGACAACGTGATCTGATCTTACCCAGGGTCCTCGGACACGAGATCTGCGGAATTAGAGAGGGCACCGATGAGCGTTTCGTAGTCTGGCCGGGGGAAGCGTGCGGCCGGTGCGTCCAGTGCGTCGGAAGGGCTGAAAACCTTTGCGAAGAGATGAAAATCCTCGGATTCAACAGAGACGGGGGCCTCGCGGAAAAAGTGCTGGTCCCGGAATCCTCTCTGATCAGTGTGCCCGCCGCTTTAGCAGACGATGCGGCGTGTCTTGCCGAACCCTTGGCTTGCGCCTTCAACGCACTTGAGCAAGCCAATCTGTCGGCAGGCCATACGCTTCTCATCCTGGGAGGGGGGGCCGTAGGGCTGCTGATAGCGCTGGCTGCAAAAACTGCTGGGGCATGTCCGTTTATTGTGGAAATAAGCCCGGAGAAGCTGAGTAAGAGCGAGGCATTCAGGAACCGTCTCGACATTCGAGCAGGCGCAAGCTGCGACTACGGTTCCTTCGACGTAGCCGTGAACGCCTGCTCCGCCGATGATACGCTACTTGCCGGTATTTCACGCCTGAAATCCAGCGGTTGTTTCTGCTTCTTCAGCGGCTTCACTGGAGAGAAGCCTTTTCCAGTAAAAGCACTCAACGAAATTCACTACCGTCAACTGCGAGTAGTGGGTGCGTACGGTTGCACAAGAGCTCAAATGGCCCGTTCTTTGCCGGTATTAGACGAGTTTCAGAAAGAGGTAAGGCTATTGATCGAACAAGAAATACGGCTTGGCGAGACTGCCCAAGGACTCAGCACAGTCCTCGCAGGGGAGGTTCTTAAAATCGTTGTGAATATGGAAGCTTAGGGGGATCATTCCTTTTGAGTCGACAACAATCCCAGACGTGATGGAGGGAAAACTGTGAACGAAAACAGAATGCGCGAATTCGGGAGGCTAATTTCGTCCTTGGCCTTGGGCAAGTACCTCACCCGGGAACAATCCTGCGAGGCGTACCGACAGGTCATTCTGAACGAACAGCCGGAACTGCAACAGGGTGCCTTTTTGCTGGATCACATAGCGCGCGGGCCGACTATTGAAGAGCTAGGAGGAGCATGGGAGGCTCTGGATCTGTACGACACGGCCAAGGTGCACACAAGCCGAACCGGCACTGTTTGCGACATCGTGGGGACAGGATCGGACCAGCTCAAGACGGTCAATTGCTCAAGCCCGGCGGCCCTGATCGCCGCCGCGTGCGGGCTGACCGTCGCGAAAAAGGGGGCCCGGCTCGTAACCGGAGTTTCAGGGGCATCCGATATTTTCGAGATCCTCGGACTTGACCTGGATGGGCCCTTATCCAGAGCCCAGGAATGCCTTGACAAATACGGTATTTGCTACCTGCCGGGAGAGGCATTTCTGAAGTCAGGCTGGGCCAGGCTCATACAATCCATGCGTTTCACATCGGCGTTCAACATAATTGGACCGATAACCAGACCTTGCGAACAGACCAACTGTATCGTGATCGGAGCATACGCCCCGAATGTGTGCGACCAGCTGGTGGCAGTGCTGAAAGAAATAGGAATGGAAGGAGCTCTCGCTCCCTATGGTATGGTATTCAACCACAATCCGGCAGAAGGAATGGATGAGTTTTCCCCATCGGGCCCCACAAGGGTAGTGGAGTTGAAAAAAGGTGATGTCAGCACGTATGAAGTCACCCCAGAGGATTTCGGAATCAAACCCGTAGACTTCCAAGAGGTGGCAAGTCTTAACAACGCTGAAGCCAATGCCCAGGCAATTCTGGAAGTCCTCCGTGGCAGGTACGACACACCTTTAGCCGACTTCTTCTGCATGAATTCAGCTGCAGCCTTGTACATAGCCGGATATGCCGACAGTTATGCAGATGCCATGGTAACCTCAAAAGAGTCGCTGGCAAACGGAAAGGCCTTTGAGAAGTTGGAGCAATTGAAAGAGATCCAAGGGGCCTGAAGACTTAGGCCGGTTCGCATTCCAACGAGGAAAGCACAGGGGAACCTTCTTTTCGAAAGACGGTTCCCCGAACTTTACCGAGCTGAGCTCGCGCGACTAATAGGCTCGACTAGTCGGAGCCGGACGAGTAAACGAGTGGGGCTGAGGTCCAGGGTGTTCCACAGCGCGCGGTCCCCCGGTTCCCAGACTTTCTGTGGACCTTCGGTTTACTCTGGGAGATGCTGATTCCTTTGTGGAGTTGTCAATCTGGCTTCTCTGATACATTCGCTGAGGCCTTATCGGGCCGCTGCCATGCACTGCAGCGGAATAAGGGCTGGTCACTTTTCTTATAGCCGGCGGCGCTTGACACGTCATCCCGCCCGGATCGTAGCTCGGCCTGGGGGGCGGCGGTGTTTCGTACGTGGGCAGAAAATCGAGGGGAGACCAGCAATGGCCCATGCATCCTTCAGGGGGAAAGTAGTAAGGCGCGTAGTATTTCCACGGGCCAAATCTTTCGCCCGCATGGCCGTATGAAACTGCACCGACGACAATCATTGTAAGAACAAGCAGAAACAAAATTTTCTTATTCTGCATATTAATGGCCTCCACTGATGACCTTTACTCTTGAATGAAAATTGCTTGTACATATTCTATCAATAATTAGTAGCCGTTGTCAAATATAATTAGATATAGCTTTAACGAGGCACCTTGTGGCCATCAATTGAAAATTCACGACATTCGAGAACCCCTCAGACAATACAGTAAATCCTCAAAAAGTCATGCAGAAAGCCTTGACTATTCAGTGCAGACTATGGTTAATTAAATGTTTTGATTAGTACAAAGTCAGGGCGTCGACGTCGGCGCTCCGCTTCACAAGGGGTGCAAATGAAGCATTACAAGACTGAGGACGTTCGTAATGTGGCGGTCGTCTCCCATGCAGGTTCAGGAAAGACGACCTTGTGTGAAGCCATTCTCGTTGATTCCGGGGCTGTGGACCGCGTGGGCAAGGTGACCGACGGGTCTTCAAACTTCGATTTCGAACCGGAAGAGGTGAAGCGGGGACTCACCATAAACGCCTCACTGTTTACCATCGAATGGAAAAAGAAGAAGATAAATATAATCGATACCCCAGGAGATCCGAACTTCTCGGCCGAGGTACTGGCAGGGCTCAAGGCGGCAGACATAGCCATACTCGCCGTTGATGCCGTAGATTCAATAAAACCCCTGACTGAAAAGGTCTGGGCCGCGATCGAAGCCAAAGGCGCTCCCAGGCTCCTGGTCATAACGAAGATGGACAGGGAACGGGCCGATTTCGGCAAAGTCGTAAATGATGTAAAGGAAATGCTTCAGGTCAAGCCCCTGGTTCTTCAGGTTCCCATCGGGGAGGAGGCAAATTTCAGAGGTGTGGTTGATCTTCTGTCCATGAGAGCTGTGATCTTTGACGGAGACGGCAGGAACGTCAGTCGGGCAGAAATCCCCGGTGATTTGCAGGATGAAGCGCAGTCAAGGCGGGAAGTGCTCATCGAAGATCTCGCAGAAGTTGATGACGCTCTGATGGAGCGCTACCTCGAGGGTGAGGAACTTGGCGCAGATGAACTGGCAAACGCACTGAAACAGGGAATATTGAACAGGGTATTCATGCCGGTTCTGGTATCTTCAGGCCTTATGAACAAAGGAATTCAGCCTATTCTCGACATCTTGGCCGATGCATGTCCTGCACCTTCCGAAATGCCGGTTCTGGTGGGACAAGCCCCCGGCGGCGGAGAGCAAACCCGAAAGCCCTCGCCGGACGAGCCTTTCAGCGCGTACGTTTTCAAGACCCTGGCAGACCCCTACGCAGGGCGCCTGAGTCTGTTCCGCATCTATTCAGGAAAACTGACTGCAGATTCGAATTTCTTCAACGCCAACCGCGGCACAAAGGAACGCTTCGGTCAACTCCTGGCCATTCAGGGCAAGCATCAGAAGCAGCTTGAGTCAGCTCAGGCCGGAGACATAGTGGCCGTCGCCAAACTCAAGGAGACGTTGTCCGGCGTTTCCCTGTGCGACGATAAGTCGCCGGTGATAATCCAGCCCGCGGACATTCCCCAAGCGGTGATTTCCTTTGCTATCGAACCGAAAGCAAAGGGAGACGAAGAGAAAATTATGCAGAGCCTCGCGCGGCTCAGCGAAGAAGATCCTACCCTGTCAATCACCAGGGACCAACACACGAACGAGTTTCTGATTTCTGGAATGGGGCAGGTCCACATCGAGGTTA
>JACRDE010000046.1 GCA_016212935.1 Desulfomonile tiedjei
TCAGGAGATTTGTTGGAATCAGGCTGAGTCATGCTCGGAATAATTGGCGCTTTATATTGGGCCTGTCGCCGATTGCAGGATCTGGTTCAGGATTTCTCTCTTGCGCTCTCTTCCTCTTCCGTCCGGTGCGCCACCCGCAAGCAGAATCCTGTGAAGCGCTATTGGGACGAACATTTTCCGGAGATCTGACGGGATGACGTAATCTCTACCCTCAATCAACGAGAGAGCCTGCATGGCTCTTTTGAGATGCAGACCGCCTCTGGATGACAGACCTAGCTTGATCTCGGGGTGATGTCTTGTGGCGTGTATCACATCCAGAATGTACTCCATTATGGACGCGTCGATATGCACATCACGCACTTTTTCTTGCAAAGCTCTTATTCCTGAGGGATTGGTCACGGGAGCTAGTTTTTCCGCTCGGTCGTGTTCGATGTCCTTTTGTAGTATTTGGCGTTCATGATCCCGATCCGGATAACCCAGAGTCACGGTAAGCATGAACCGATCCAACTGACTTTCAGGTAGCTCGAAAGACCCGAAGCGTTCCACCGGATTCATGGTTGCAAGAACAAAAAAAGGGTCTGAAAGACTGTAGGTCACTCCGTCCACTGAAACCTTGCCTTCTGCCATGGCTTCCAGCAAGGCCGACTGGGTTCTCGGCGTAGTGCGGTTTATTTCGTCAGCAAGGAGCACTTCCGTAAAGATCGGGCCCTCCTTGAACAGGAATTCGGAACTCTTGGGATCGTAGACGTTTACACCGATGACGTCAGAGGGCAAAGTATCGCTTGTGAACTGTATGCGACGAAACCTCACTCCCATGGATCGTGCTGTGGCCAACGCAAGCAAAGTCTTGCCCACACCCGGGATGTCCTCGATCAAGACATGTCCTCTGGCGAGTAGACCGACGATTACGTCCTTGACTTCTTTTTCTTTCCCGATCAGCACACCGCAAATGGATTCAACGAGCTCATTTATTGTTTCCACCGATTTCTTCATGCCGGGCCTCAAACCTCAAGCAAATCGGACGTTGTCCGCAGGATCTTCTAGGTCACCCATGCGTGCAAAGCAGCTAGGTACTAGCGACTGAGAAGTCGGACTGAATTTCATTATCAAGTTCCATTAGAATATCCACCGTCTCGGTCCTGCTGTCAACACGGGCGACCGGGGGATAGTGTTCTAATTTGGAGTTTGGTATCATCTGATATTACTGCGACCACCTTCGTCGTTTTTTCTATTTGGAACTTGACAGGAGAGAACGGGTCTCACTAGAATAAAGGCGAAATGGACGAACAATTCGGCATGGAAGACACGGGTAATAGAGACCACCTTCTCAAGAAAAAGACGCGGCTTTTCGAGTAGTAACGCATGTTAATGTGCAATTTTGTTGATTAGTGAATATTTTTCGTTTGGTGTTCGGAAGTGAGTTATAGCAAGCGAGGAAGAGAGCATCATGACACACAGACCCTACAGATTGTACGCGCGCCCGTCATTTTGGGAAGGGATCGCGAGGCTACTAGATATAGGCGGAACGCTCAATGAGTATAATTACTCAAGCTGTGAGCGGGTGGCTGATTTTCGGGCTCTTCAATCGGATTGGGAAATCGTAGGTGAGGATCTTTGGGGGGCTCTCGAACAGTTCAGACAAGAACACCGAAGGCAATTAGATGAAGAAGAACGAGCAGAAGCGGGGTGACAACAAAAGCTTACCAGAAGCCCAGAAATCTGAGACTACACTCCGAAATTCCCATGAAGCGCAGCAACAAGGGGCTGTGATTCGGGCTGGACTCATAGAGCGCTTCAAGGGGCCAATTCCGCCTCCTGAGATACTGGCAAAATATGACCAAGTCCTACCTGGCGCTGCTGATCGCATTCTGGCGATGGCCGAGAGACAAGCGATCCACCGGCAATCTTTGGAACAGACTGTCATAAAATCAGACAAGTGGCACTCCTTTGCGGGATTGGTTCTAGGTTTCGTCATTGCTCTGATTTTTGGCGTTGGTGGCATTTATCTTTTGGCGCACGGACATAGCACCGATGGCTTAGTGGCTATGCTTACTCCCTTAGGAATTATGGTCGGCGGCTTCCTGTACACTGACTGGTATCGCAGAAAGGAACGGGCAGAGAGAAGCCAAACGGAAGTAGAACGACCGGAAAAACAACTTTCCTTGCCGTTTGGCTGATCTGTTTATGCGATAATGTTCACGTATTGGCGTTGATAACGATTTTCGTCACTGACCACAAGCTATCAGTATTTCCCTCCTACATCGCAGGGGTCACTTTTGCAACATCAGCTAGGATTTACAGTTTTGAAAAGTACGAGCTTTTGATCGGACTGCGACTCAGACCCGATGAGGTGCTTGCAAATGAATACAGATGAATCTGCGCTTGATGCTTCTATGAAGAGTTCTTGGGTGAGCGTGGACTTGACCTGTGAACCGCCGGTGCATGTTACTTTTGCTCTGATGTTCCAGCAAGGTTTTATGGTGCGCTGTCGCATAGGTTCTACCATAAGGGAGGCGCTTTGCGATCAGTGCGGGATTGAAGCCGCCTATCTGGATGGACGGATCAACACAGTTTTCCTGGATGGCAAGCCAGTGGACGATGTTGATACAGCCAAGATATTCGAAGAGAGCGTGCTTGCCCTTTCAGCGTCCATGCCGGGATTTGCAGGAGCAGCTCTGCGAAAAGGGGGATTCTACGCGCGGATGCGCCAGGGGATCACCTACTCGGAGGATGCCGATGTTACATCCCACGGGGAAGGCTTTTTCATTTTGAAGCTTTTTAATTTGGTTGCCGAAGAATTAGGGCCGCACTTCCTTCGCGACGGAGTCTGGCTAGAATCCGCAGCTTTTGAGGAGTTTTTCAAAAGCCGAGCACAGGTCACACGATCGCGTTACCTCAAACTGGAAGTGAACCATCGGGAAGTTGATTGCGCTACTCTGGCGGAAGAAGAGTGGTCTAAGAAATACAGACTTATACACCTGAAGGTGGTCACCCCGGGTTCTTGAACGCTAACTGCGTAATTCCCGGATAATCAGCGGGCTTCTCTATCTTGACCTGGCCTATCATGTTCCTTCCCTGGTAACGGTAGTTTTCACCAAGCACATCATCAATCCCCAAAAGGGCTAGGCAGCGCCTTATACGAATGCTCAATCAAGGAATTGATTTCCGTGCAAATATTATCTATGAAGATTGCGGCCTTTGTGGAGCGTTGACCCTTTTTGATGCTGCGTCCCAGTCTTGAGCAACGGAGACGTCGTTAATTTATTGCGAAATTTTGCGAAACCGTCTATTAATCGGTTACGGCACCATGCTGTAGGACACCAGGCAATCGGAAGGCCGTCACCCGAAAATTCCGCGAAGGCGCTTGACACTAACGGGACTCCCGAGCGGACCACAGCCCCATGTTGAACACTGCCCGGATCGGCTTATCAAAAGACTATCCCGACAGACTTAGGCGGTAAGAGAATGCGTTATGTCCATCAACAATTCAGAAAGTAGCAGCGCTGACCGCCGTTTCGGACGTGTCTCTGGAGCGAAATCAGGCTGTGCTCTTCGTAACGGAGAAGATCTACCGGAAACGGCAACCTCCGCAATTCTCAAGTGCTACCTGCTTGGAGGCGCATTGGCATCACCTGTGCCGCCCATTCGCAGCCAGACAATACCTAACATGGAAACCAGGTGTCACCAGTTAATCACTTCTGTTTGGAGCCTGGGAAGTTGCCTGGCACTAGCGTGCCTCTTTGCTCTCGCTTTGACTGCATGCGGGCGGACTCAGAAAGAAGCCAGCAAGGATCGCCCACCCATTCCGGTGCACATGGCCGAGGTCATTCAGAAAGACACACCATTTTTCCTGGAGGCCATCGGCAACGCTGCGGCGTACAACACCGTTGATGTGAAATCCCGCGTCACAGGCGAGCTTGTCAATAGATTTTTCAAAGCTGGAGATCCCTTGAAAGAAGAGCAGGAACTTTTCACGATCGATCCTGCGCCGTTCCAGGCCAAAGTCCGAGAAGGCGAAGCCAAGCTCAGACAGTCCACGGTCCAGTATGAGCAAGCGAAACGGGAATACGTGCGTTTCAAGACGCTATACGCGGAAAAAGCCGTCAGCCAAGAGCAGTTGGAAACAAAAGAAGTGGACATGAATTCCAAGCTCTACCAGAGGGAGCTGAACCAGGCCGAACTTGAAACGGCAAAGCTCAACCTGGGCTACTGTTTCATTCGAGCCCCTCTGGACGGGCAATCCGGGGAAATCTACATTGACGACTTCAATATTGTGAACGCCAATCAAGACAAGCTCGTCACCATAAAACAGATCAAACCCATCAAGGTCAAATTTTCGATTCCTGGAAAATATCTCGACGAGATACGAAAATACGGGTCAAACGGAGCCATGGAGGTCGAAGCAAGGCCGCTCGGTAACGACAAGCCTGAAATTGGCTCACTCAGCCTCGTAGACAACATCATAAATCCAAAAACCGGGATGATCGCGCTGGAAGGGACTTTTGCCAATCCGGAGGCAAAGTTGTGGCCCGGTGTGTTCGTGCGCGTTCGCTTGAAGCTCACGGTGACCCGCAGTGCCGTCCTGGTGCCTGAAAGAGCCGTTAACGAAGGACCTGAAGGACAATACGTGTGGGTTGCGAATCAGGAGCACGCCGTGGCTATGCGACCGGTAAAACTGGATCGTAGAGACGGTGACATGGCGGTGCTGTCCGAAGGCTTGAAGCCTGGCGAAAAGGTGGTTACAGACGGACAACTCCTGCTGCACCCCGGTGCCAAGGTCGTCCCTCGACCCGGAGCTCCCCCCAGGAAGGTTGAAGAACAGAACCAAGAGAAAAACATCAAAAGCCGCGGCCGGGAATCATGAGCGCTACGGAACTGTTCATCAGGCGCCCTGTGATGACCACCACGATTATGGTGGCCATGATTTTCTTCGGCGTGATCGGCTATGTGAACCTGCCCGTATCAGCGCTACCACAGGTGGACTTTCCGACAATATCAGTATCCGCTTCCCTGCCCGGCGCGGACCCTGAGACAATGGCCTCCAGTGTGGCCACGCCGCTTGAAAAGCAGTTCTCCTCTATCGAGGGACTCAGAACCATGAATTCAAGCAGCAGTCAGGGAAGAACCACCATAAATCTTCAGTTCGACCTTGCCCGAAAAATCGACGCTGCGGCCATGGACGTGCAGGCTTGCATTTCAAAAGCCAGCGGACTTCTTCCACCGAATATGCCGAGCCCGCCCACTTTCTCAAAGGTCAATCCTGCTGAACGACCCATCTTCTACATGGTGCTGCACTCGGATGCCATGCCTTTGTACAAAGTAAATGAATATGCAGAGACATTTGTTTCCAACTCGCTGGCAATGATTCCTGGAGTGGCACAGGTACTGAATTACAGCCAGCAGAAGTTCACAGTGAGAGTGTGCATCAACCCGGATCTGCTCGCGGCCAAGCAGATCGGAGTCAACGAAGTCCAGAAAGCCATTGTCGCGCAAAACGTGAATCTCCCGCTCGGCACACTGGACGGTAAACACCAGACCCGCACCCTCAAGGCTTCCGGGCAACTGATGGAGGCCAAAGCGTACGATCCGATCATAGTGTCCTATGTGGAAGGCCAGCCTGTTCGCCTGGATGAAATAGCCACAGTAGAGAACAGTGCCTATGCTGACAAGATATTCTGCTATTACAAAGGCAAGAAATGTGTTGCCCTGGCCGTGCAGCGGCAGCCCGGATCCAATACCATCAGGATCGTGGACGACATCGAAAAGATGATGCCCACGATACGGGCGTCATTGCCTCCGACGGTTCACCTGGAAGTCGTGTACGACATGTCCCAGTCGATCCGGGCATCCGTCGATGACGTGAAACTCACACTGGTTTTGGCCATAGTCCTCGTGGTGATAGTGGTTTTCATTTTTCTCCGGAATATTTCCGCCACTTTCATTGCAAGCATAGCAATCCCGCTGTCCATAGTTACGACGTTCGCCTTGATGTACATGTTCGGCTTCTCGCTTGACAACCTTTCGCTTATGGCCCTTGTGCTTTCCGTGGGCTTCGTGGTGGACGACGCGATAGTTGTGCTCGAAAACGTGGTCAGGCATTTGGAGATGGGCAAGAAGCCTTTTCAGGCCGCTGTGGACGGGGCCAGACAAATAGTCTTCACGATTGTGTCCATGACGTCCAGTTTGGCGATAGTGTTCGTGCCCATCATGTTCATGGCCGGGATTTACGGTCGGGTATTGAACGAATTCGCGGTGACCATAACCGTAGCGATCATTCTGTCTGGAATTGTCGCAGTTATGGTAAGCCCTATGCTCAGCAGCCGTTTGCTAAGGCCACAGACTCGACTAGCTGAATCGGACCCCATATTCGGGGTAATGTTGAAGTTTTATCGTTGGACCCTGACGAAGGCTGTGCACCACAGAATCATCACTCTCTTGATCTCTGCCGGGATCTTGGCTGCCAGCATTGTCCTTTTTGTGGCCATTCCGAAGGGTTTCGTGCCTCCGGTGGACATGAATTACCTTATCGGGTTTTGTGTGAGCGAGCAGGGGGTTTCCCCTGAAGCCATGGAGAACAAACTCCAGGAATTGGAGCCCAAAATACAGGCGAACCCCAATGTGAGATCAGTGCTGAATGTCTCAGGGTACCCTCAGCGGAATCAGGGGTTTACGATAGCTTTTCTCAATGACAGGCCTCCGCGAAAGGTCACTGCGCAACAGGTGATGTCTGAGCTTGCTCCTGTGGTCAACTCCGTTCCAGGGCTTATGGCGTTCTATTCCATCCCTCCCCTTATCGAGGTGAGCACAGAGATCTCTGCCAGCCCTTACCTTTTCATCATGCAGTCTCCTGACACCAAGACCCTGTTCAGAAACGCCGAAAAATTTACGTACGCTATGTACGGGCTTCCGGAGTTAACGAGGATTAATTCGAATCTGTACATAAAGAACCCCGAAGCCTTTGTTAACATTCACAGGGATCAAGCGAGTACGGTGGGCGTTTCAGCTGAAGCCATCGAACAAACGGCCTATTCGGCGTACGGGGATAGGGAAATCTCGAACATTTACGGAACGACGGACACGTATAAAGTCGTCCTGGAAATTGAAAAGGACTTCCAGCGATACCCTGAGCAGCTTTCATCACTGTATCTGAAAAGCGATACAGGGCAGATGGTTCGGCTGGACGCTGTAGCGGACGTGGTGCCGCATGTGGGGCCGTTGACCGTGAACCATTACGGACAATTGCCCTCTGTGACCATATCTTTTGACACAGCGCAAGGTTTTTCCCTGGGGCAAGCAACCGAAACCCTGAGAAACACGGCAGGGCAAATGCTGCCGGATTCTGTAATGTACAAATTCGGAGGCACAGCAGAAGCCTTTGAGTCATCCATGAGAAGCCTTATCATCCTGCTCATTGTAGCTCTGGCCATCATTTACATGATCCTGGCCATTCTGTACGAAAGCTTCCTCCATCCCTTAACCATCATATCCGGATTGCCTTCAGCGGCTTTCGGCGGCTTGTTGACTCTGTGGCTGTTCGGCATGCAACTTGATTTGTACGGTTTTGTGGGTTTGTTCATGCTAATCGGCATAGTCAAGAAAAACGCAATTATGGTTGTGGACTTTGCGCTTGAGGCCGAACGGGAAGGAAAATCTCCCATCGAAGCAGCCATCGAGGGCTCTCTAGTTCGCTTCAGGCCCATCATGATGACAACGATTGCAGCAATAGCCGGTATGACGCCGATTGCGGTGGGTTATGGGGCAGGTGGCGATTCGAGACAGCCCTTGGGACTCGCTGTTGTTGGCGGCCTATTGCTTTCTCAGGTGGTGACGCTTTACCTCACCCCGGTTGTCTACTCGTATTTGGGAAGTTTGCAGGAATGGCTTGACAAGCGAGGCGCCAACAAGAGGAAATTAATGGGGATTCCTGAAGGGCCGGCATAATATCGTTTTGCATTAAGACGAGGAAGAATCTCGAAGAACCTTCTTATAGAAACTGTCTGAAAATTATCTAAACCTAAAGAAGCGTGCCACTGAAGTCGTGAAAGTGCTGGTACCCAGGCTCCGCCTGGGTACCCATACCTTCCGGGCTCTGCCCGGAAATAGCGTTACTTGGCAATGATAAAGGAGGCAGAGCCTGGGAACGAGGAATCCTGAACAGCGTAGCACGATTTCCGGTAGGCTTTAAATTTTGAGACAGTTTCTATAAGAGATTCCTCCTATAACCTCACTCCAAGAACTCACGGAGCTCGAATCTCTTGGGGAAAGGTTCCCCCAATCTCCCTGACTTAAAAGTAAATTCTAGTCACCACCCCTCGCTCGATGAATCTTCAACTTGGAAAATGCATCTTTTCTTAAAAGATGTAGGTTGGAGAGAGCCATGAACAAACAACATTTGCTTTCCATAGTAGCTATGATGTGCGTGGCATCCCTGGCTTTGGGAGTGATGCCGACGTTTGCAGCCCAAGACGCTTCTGATCAGCCCGGTGTTGCGTCTCCCAGGCAATCGGCTCCGGACCCAGTGAGCGAGCCGTCCCCTTCGGTGGTACAGCATCAAGGCATGGGAGTGGACTTTTGGAAGCATGCTCGAGACCCGTTTGCGGCACCGGGTGCCTCTAAATTGTGCGCGAGTGGTTTGATGCAGGCGTGCGCCCTCGTGACTCCATCGGATTAATGGGAATGAGAACAGCTGAGACCAATACGCATTCAAAGAAGTAAGATTGGGACCCTCATTGTAACCTAATATGAGCGATTGTTGGAAAGAGTTTCCGGGGAACCCTTTTTTGTGCAAAAAAGGGTTCCCCCGACCCCTCCCAAAAAACTCTAACATTATGGTGACATAGGTCAACAGGATAGACTATTTGAGAGCCTCTCGGCGGCATCGAGGATAGGCTACCGTAGCCAGTATCATGACCCAACGGGTTAAGCCTAAAACAGCATTGCCTGCGGTGATCACCCCTTTTGAAAGAAGTGTCCAGCAAGTGACGAAACTAACAGCCCGTAAATTGGGAGTTTTTGAGGAGGGGAGCGGGGAGGAACTTTTTGCAAAAAGTCCCTCCCCGCAAA
>JACRDE010000438.1 GCA_016212935.1 Desulfomonile tiedjei
AAACTTCTATCATTTGCCGGAACCCCAAATTTCCTTTCAGGAAATGGGGATTCCGGCGAGTGCTAAAAGTTCTTGAGGTGGGGTTCGGGGAGGAACTTCTTACAAGAAGTGCCTCCCCGATTTTACATATTTGAAAGCGAAATGGTACTAGCTACGAACGGCGCAGCTTGACTTCGCTTCGGGACGTCCGGCACATGACATGTCCGATTGTTGCCAGCTTGATAGAGTCATTGGTATGAGCCACAAATGCAATTGCTTGTGCGAGCCAAGCTTTGCGAAAAGCACCTTTCAGTCCGAGATCACCGTTGGAAAAGCATAATATCCAGGTACACGTTTGTGCCTCTTCTTACATTTTGACATCTCGGGGCATTTTTGTCTTCAATTAATTGAGAAGTAGATCCTAGATTACGCCCTTTTGCTTAAGTGAAGCCAGATCGTCAGAAGATAAGCCCAAACAACCCAAGATTTCTTTGTTGTCCCGGCCCAGGTCAGGAGCAGGTATATCTTCAGGCGAGGGGGAATCCGAGAGTTTCAATGGACACGCAATAAAGCTAGCCCCATCCGGGGATTGGTTTATCATTTTCCGAGCCTTCGCTAAAGGCGATTCAACCGCATCTGCCAGGTTCAGCACCGGCTCGCAGCATGCATCTGCATCCTTCAGGAGTTCTATCCATTCATCGCGAGTGTGTGATTCGAATGTTCTCCGCACTTCGGCCAGTATATCTTCGCCGCCGAATTGCCCTGGTTTAAGGTCCTGCCTGCCCGCAGCCTCACAGAAATTCAGCCAGAATTTGGGCTCTAGGGCCCCTAGAGACATGTATTTTCCGTCTTTGGTCACGTACAAACCATAACAGGGGAATCTCCCGTTGAGCAGCATCTTTCCCGGCTCCGCGATCTCCATACCAGCGGCCACTCCGGCAAAAACCATGGTAGCCATTGAGATGGAACCGTCAAACATAGCTGCATCAACGAATTGGCCGCGGCCGGTTTTCTCTCGTTGAATCACAGCGGCGAGAAGGCCGGCGAGCCCGAGGAGAGCGCCTCCCGCAAGATCCGCAACCTGAACACCGGGAATACCGGGTTCGCCTTGTCTGGTTCCGGTCATTCCAATAATGCCTGCAAGCGAAAGGTAATTAAGATCGTGGCCCGCACGTAAACGGTAGGGACCATCGTGGCCGTAACCGGTGATAGAAACGTGAATAAGCCTGGGGTTGCGAGCGCGGGTCACGTCGTATCCCACGCCCAGGCGCTCCATTGTCCCAGGTCTGAAACCCTCAACCACCACGTCGTACCTGTCCAGCAAACCCATGAAGATCTGTTGGCCCTCGGGGTGTTTGAGGTTCAGAGTAACGCTCTTCTTGTTTCTGTTAACTGCGGCAAAGAATGGCGAACTGTTGCCCTGGGCCATCAGGGCTCGAGCATAGTCCCCTCCTGCGGGATTCTCGATCTTCACCACTTCTGCTCCCAGAGCAGCCAGGAGCCACGTCATGTAAGGGCCGGGTAAATTCATGCTGAGATCTAAAACCCTTAGCCCTGAAAGCGCTTGAGTCATTTTCCACCTTCACCCTATCAAGAGGGAGCGATCAGTTTGCAGAATCTTGCTCTAAGCACATCAGCGTCATTCTGTTGCACGAATACTAGATCGCTATCACAGTCCCATGCGTTTCGCCACAATGGTTTTCATTATTTCGTTAGTCCCTGCGAATATGGAAAAGACCCTCATGTCTCTCCAGGCACGAGCTACGGGATACTCCTCGCAGTAACCATAACCACCGTGAAGCTGAAGACAGCCGTCAATCACACGCATCGCTGTCTCGGTAATCCAATACTTGGCCATGGACACTTCGGTCACCACGTCAAGCTTCTCGACGTGATCCATGACAAGCTTGTCCAGGAAAGTGCGCCCGAGCTTCAGCTCCGTTGCCATTTCCACCAGCTTGAACTGAGTGTTCTGGAACTTTGATATAGGTTTGCCAAACGCGGTACGTTCCTTGCAATATTTCATGGTGAGCCCTAGAATGTTCTCCGCTGAGGCCATTGCGCCCACGCAGCACACCAGCCGCTCCTGCTGCAATTTTTCTATGAGCATCACGAATCCGCCGCCTTTTTCGCCCAACCGATTGGTCTTGGGCACGCGGCAGTCGTTGAAGTAAAGTTCGGCCGTATCCTGACTATGCCAGCCTATCTTCTTGAGCTTTCTCCCTTTCTCAAAACCCGGAGTG
>JACRDE010000450.1 GCA_016212935.1 Desulfomonile tiedjei
CCTGGCTTCCGTGGCAGCGGGAGCCGGGGTTCCTCCTTACTGTAAGTTCAGGAAGACATTACAATCACCCTGTGCGCCGAGAATCAGATCTCTAGCAACTGGCCACGATGACAAATCTTCCTGTCTGCTTCATCTGGTAGCACGTTTACGGTAAGCGTAATATTACTCTTGCGAAGTTGTCAAGTCTTTTTTCTGCCCATTTCCTACCGTGCCCACACTTTTTACTGCTGCCCAAAACCGAGCGCGCTTTTTCCAGATCCTCGCAGCTCCGAAGCGGCTGAAAGGTACGTAGAGTTTACCCGGAAACACTCGGAGAAACGGCCGGATTGCCTGAAAGGAGGCGTTGGTAAGGCTTCGTTCATAACGCTTGACAGAAGCAAGGACAGGTGGCACACTTTGCCATGGAGTGCCACAAGACACCTCCTTTCTGGTTTTTCGTATGCCGAATCAGGATTTGCTCAAGTGGCTACCCATTAGTCCAGTAGTCGGGAGTGGATTGCCATGGATCTCATTGATCTCTTTCTGCGCGGGGGAATCGCAATGTATCCGATTCTGCTGTGTTCCATCGCCGCTGTCAGCGTATTTTTCGAGCGCCTTTGGACTCTTCGCCGCAGCAGGTTGATTCCAGAAGGTTTTGTACGAAAATTTCGACAGCACATAACGGCAGGACAGCCTGAAGAGGCCGCTGAGCTATGCAGCGCTCACTTTACTTCGCCCCTCGCAAGAATCGCCCGAGCGGGGCTCTCCCACCACGCTCAAGGACCGGACATGATCAGATTCATGGTCTCGGAGATCGGGGAACAGGAGGCCGTGGGGCTCGAACGATATCAGTCAATCCTTGGGACTGTCGCGTATATCTCGCCCTTGCTGGGTCTTTTCGGAACCGTCTCGGGAATGATCAAGGCGTTCGACGTGATATCCAAACATACCGTGGTAGATCCGCCTCTTCTGGCAGCAGGAATTTCGGAAGCTCTCATTACTACCTTTGCCGGTCTGGCTGTGGCCATTCCCGCTGTAGTCATGGACCGCTATATTCAAAGCCGCTCTGAGCACATCTCTCTTGAGCTGGAAAAGAAAGCGGTAGCGATCACCGAAGCTCTGGTGAAAGACCCCCCGGACACTTCATCGCTCAAGCTCCTGACATCTTCCAGGCCTTAGTTCGGCATGGCGAGGCGAGGCGAAAGGGAACATGAGGTTAGAGGCTCCAGGCATTAGGGCAGGACGGGCAGCCAATCGTCCAGGCGATAGGCCAGAAACTGGCTCTTCTGTTGACCCTGCTTCAGCAGATTGAGGAGGAATCGGCACATGTGGCTCCGAACAAGGAAAGCAAAAGGCGGTTCACTGGACATCACTCCATTGGTGGATCTGGTATTTCTGTTGATCATCTTTTTTCTCTTATCTACCACTTTCAACATCTCCCCTGGGATCCGGCTCGATCTTCCGGAGGCATCTTCGCAGAAAATCAACAAAGAGAGAAAAGACATCACGCTTTCCGTGGATCAGTCCGGAACCATCTACGTGAACAAGGACCCCATCGATCGGACTTCACTGCTATCACGGCTTTTGACTTGGTCACATGAGGATCGTGACACTACGGTCCTCATCAAGGGTGACCGCAACACCGGATATGGGCAGATGGTAGACATTCTGGGCACAGTTAAACAGTCTGGTCTCCATCGAATCGCAATCATTACCCAATCCAAGAAAGATCAATCGGACGGCCGTGATCGAGCAGAAGGGAAATGAACATGAAAAGATTCATGCCATTTCTTAGTGCTTCAATGGCTGTTCACTTGTGCGGTTTCGCTGCCATCGGCATGTTCGTTCCTGCTATGACCGGTATTGCCGGTGACCCCTTCGGTGACCCCGATCGAGTCTTCATCTCTGTAGTCTCAGATCAGGATTTGACCCCGGTCGCCTCCACTCCAGCGCCTGTCGATTCTCCAGAGGCAGTCGATTCTGAAAAGGCCAAAGAAGAGGCCGTCCCTGAAGCAACCCCAGAAGTGCTGGCAAAGGAAACACCGGACTCTCCAACGGAATTCAACCAAACCACCATCGAGGAGATTCCGGACGCCGAATCTCAGGTCAAAGAGCAGGAAAAAAAGAAGGAGAAGCAACAGGACGAGTCATCTGCAAGCAATCCTCAGGTCGCCAGCACTTTGCTCATGCGCCGTGCTGCTTTGGGGACAGAGTTGCGCGACTTTCAGTCATTGCTATTGGCAGCTATTCGGCGTGCGACGTTCTTTCCTCAAGAAGCTCTGAAAGACAAGCGGCACGGACAAGTCATGGTGGCATTCACCATAAGCAAGGATGGGCAACTGTCCCGAGTGGAAGTGAAGACTTCGTCAGGTTCCCAAACACTTGATGATGCGGCAGTGGAGATCATGCGCAAGGCTTCTGAAAAATTCCCTTTGTTCCCCGCTTCTCTCAGTCGTGAGACCTTGGATTATACCGTGCCGATCCGTTTCAAAGAAAAGCGGGGCGAAGAACCCTCACGTATGCCATTGGAGCAATGACAGAAAGTCGATCCTTTTCTTGGGGAAGGTAAACGGCATTGTATTGTCAAGCCCACCAATAGCAGCTCACGTTCAAATGAAGAAAAATCGGGGAGGAACTTCTTGACACAAAGAAGGTTCACCCGATTTTAGTGCTTTGAATGAAAATTTCTATCGTAACCTTCCAATTATCTTCGTGAAGCTCACTCAGCGGTGCTAGGCCCAGGCCGACGGGGCGAGAAGTAGTTGCTTTCAAAGCGGTCTTTTTCGCTTTGATGTGTACAAGCGCGAGACATTTGTTCAGAGCTTGCGTAACTACCGGATTTCTGATAAGGTTTTCGAGACAGCCGCAAGTCGCGTCTGGCTCTGTGAATGCGACCGGCGTGGCCGAATGACGGGAAGCGTCATGTGAAGGCAACTTTTGTACGCGACTATTAAGTGTCCTATGATTCAATGTGCCGCGTATTATCAACGAAGGGACTCTGTTGAGTCATCAGTGCGGGTAACGGACTGCAATGAAGTGTTTTATCGGGTAGTTCTATGAAATCCGGCCCCATTGAGATTGTCCTGTACGACAGAAGCGGAGTGAAACGGTGATAGATCATCACGCAATAGGCAGACTACTGCTCGAAACCGGGATAATCACCAAAGACGATTATATGGAGGCGATCAGGGAGTACAGGCAAACAGGTAAATCTCCCCACGAGATACTTCTCTTCAGCGGCAAGGTATCTGTTGACGAGCTGGTACAGGCAATAATCATTCACATGGACATGACGCTCCTCAAAGAGGCCCTTGGTATGGAAAAGGGCTCGCTCAAACCCCAAAAACACGCGAGGCCTCTGGGGTCCTATCTTGAGAGGATTTCACTCCTATTCAAAATGGGGATCCTCATGAGCAGCGAGACCAAAATGAGCGCTCTGGTGGAAATTCTCATAAAAGAAGCGCCGACTGTCATGAATGGGGAGAGGGCCACCATTTTCCTTGCCGATCACGAGGCCCGAGAGCTTTATTCTCACATGGGCGTCGGGCTCACTCACGACCAGATCCGAATACCTTGGGATACAGGCATTGCGGGCTGGGTTTTCTCTCATGGGGAATCCCTCAACATTGTGGACCCATATCATGATCCGCGTTTTTTCAAGTCTGTAGATCTTAGAACCGGATTCGTGACCAAAAACCTTCTCTGCGTCCCTTTGCGTTCTCCTGGAGGCCCTATAATAGGGGTGTTCCAGGTGTTGAACAAGCGTGCAGGAGTGTTCACTCCCACGGACCTGGAAATTCTTGAAATTCTAGCCTCTCAGGCCGCTAGATTTATGGAACACGCCCTAGATCGAGACCCCCTAAGTGGGCCGCCCGAAGCCAACGTGAGCGAATCCTCGAGGCCCAGGAATATTCTCCGAGAAAAAGACCCTATGGACGAAATTCTCGGAACTAGCCGCCATATCGAAGAGGTAAGGAGTCTCATAGCTAAAGTAGCCCCGAGCGACACCACGGTCCTGATCCAGGGAGAATCCGGAACCGGAAAAGAACTGGTAGCCCGAGCGATACAGGTTCTAAGCCCCAGGTCCAGCCGTCCCATGATTTCACTCAACTGCGCGGCCATTCCCTTGGAGCTGATCGAAAGCGAGCTGTTTGGACATAAGAGAGGATCTTTTACCGGAGCGGTGGCCGACCACGAAGGGGTGTTCAGGGCCGCGCACGGTGGAACGCTATTTCTGGACGAAATTGAGGCTATGTCGCCGGCAATGCAGGTCAAGTTGCTCCGGGCAATACAGGTCGGTGAAATCAAACCAGTGGGTGATAACTCCACTCAATTCGTAGATGTTCGGCTAATAACGGCTACCAATAGCGATCTCCACGAATTGGTGCAGCAAGGAAAATTTCGTGAAGACCTCTTCTATCGGATAAACGTTTTCCCCATAGTAATCCAGCCTTTGAGAGATCGGATCGAAGACATCCCCCTTCTTATTCGAAATTTGCTAGTGAAATATTCGGTTCAAACGGGCAAGGTGATTCGGGGAATGGACCCAGCTGCTCTCGATCTCTTCATGCGCTATCCTTGGCCCGGGAACGTCCGCGAACTGGAAAACGAAATGGAACGAGCCCACATCATGACCTCGGAGGGCGCAAACATCTCTGTGCGCAGCCTGTCACCACGAATAAAACAGGCTCTGGAGAAGATCGTCGAGAGAAAGCCCGATCGTCATATGCAGCTGAAAGAAGCCATTGACGAACTCGAAAGGAAGATGATCCAATCCGCTTTGGACGTTTGTAACGGAAACAGGAGCCTCGCAGCGAAAAGGCTGGGTCTCTCCAGACAAGGGCTGATAAATAAAATCCACAAATTCGGCCTGAATGAACAGTGATCCCTCCCTTCAAATCAAATATTGAAAACGGACATTTGGAAATCCATCGAGTGATAAGGTAAGTGAAAGATGGGATTGAAGCTTTTGCAGAAGCCAATCTGTCGAATACGCTATCTCTCCCGCGAACGATAATGGTTTTTTAGTAGTGGGTATGATATAGTTCCGCTCCCAGTGAAAGGGAGACTCGGGCTATGGTTAGAGCATTCATGGTCTTGTTCGCTCTGGGGCTTGTACTGGGCATCGCATGCGGAGTTGCCGCCCAGGATTTCCCGTACAGTGTCCCGCAAGCCCCCGAATTTGATGATCGAGGCAATCCCTCAGGGACTTCTCCAGGCGTTGCGCCGGACAGGGCTTCCGTAAAACGTCCGCATTACCCACGGACGGAAGTCGAAGAGGAGAAGATAGACTACAGATCCGTGAGGCCGTATGCGCCTCAGGATGGCCAATACCCGCCGCCTGCCCGCTCTCAACGCCAGGAAGTTGCAAGCCCTGTTCAAAGGAATAGCATTCCCCGTCCTGACAACTACGGCTCAACTCAGGATGCCGGCTCCGTGCGCGTGAACCCGGAAGCATACGGACCACCGCCTGTACGGACCCGCGCCGCAGCCCGGCCCGCACAACCCCAGCCTGAGGAACGACCGGACTGCTCGGTGTATCCCATGATCATTGCCCAATCCAAATCCGAAGTCGAAATGCAAATGGCATCCAGACGTTATCTCACTTGCCTTCTTCAGAACGGCTGGAACATGGAACAGGCTCGGATGCACGTGATATCTACGATCGAAAACACCTACAGATTAACGCGATAATCGTCCGTTTGCCGTTCAGCAGAAAGAATCCCTTATTCGGCGCCGCCATGGTGTCATAAAATTCCACGTTCAGGTGCCCGAAGAAATCAAGTTCCGCAGCAGCGTTTGTATTTCTTGCCTGAACCGCAGGGGCATGGCGCATTCAGCGCCGGAGAGGCTGCTTTCTCGGCGGGTTTCGTCTGGAGGGAACGCCAACCGTGGACCTTGATGTGCCTGTAGATTACATACATCGTGGTCGCCACTAGAATGGCCCAAACTATTATAAGGCCTATGCTTTCGCGCTCATTGAATAGTCCCGATCCCAAGAACCAGGCAAGTGCAGCGGTCCAGATTGCTATCCAAGTGAGTCCGTACCAGGGGCTCTTGATTTTTTTCATCCAAAAGGAAATAGCAGGTATGGGGCCTGTAGGTCAATATCTCTTGTTGATTCCGTCCGTTTAGTGCTAATCTGATTATTTATACAGATTTCAAAAGCGGAACGGTGACGCGTGTCTTTCATCTTCATAAACGTGAACCACGACGTAGGATACGAATCTTCGGAAAGCATTCCCATTTCTCTGGGCTACATTCTTGCGACACTCAAGGCGCAGGAATTTGACGGCGTCATTCTCGATGACCTGCGCGATAGGCCGCTCACACTGAAAAACCTGGAAAAGTGGATACGACGGATCGACCCTTGGGTGATAGGATTCACCGCGTACCAGAGCACGATGGATCGAATTCGTTTCCTTTGCAGGTACATAAAATCGCGGCACAGGAAGATTCATATTGTGCTCGGCGGCCCACAAGCTGTGTTGATGCCGTCGGAAGCGCTTCGAGAGCTTGGAGACGTGGACGTTCTGACCAGAGCGGACGGCGAATCCGTTCTCCTGGAGATGGCCAGGGCATTGGAAGCAGGCGATCCCATGGAATCTGTACACGGAATCACCTGCAGATGCAGTGGAAAGATCCTGGACACCGGCAACGACCTGGAAATTCCCGACGACCTGGATATGTACCCGTCTCCGTACCTATCCAATCTATTGAACCTCGAAGGCAAAAGCACGGCTATCTTGTTGTCCTCTCGCGGCTGCACTCATGTGTGCTGGTTCTGCATCACACCAAAAGTTTGCAGAGGAAAGGTCCGGTACCATTCCCTGGACAGAGTCCTTGATGAAATGCAGCATTTGACCGCCCGCGGCGTGGGGCGCTTCTGGTTTGCGGATCCCAATTTCACCGAAGACAGACAGAGAGCGGAGCAATTCCTTCAACGGAAGATCGATCTGGGAGTAAAGACCCCTTTTTGGTTCCAGACGCGTGCTGATATGATCGATTCTGCGCTGCTTAAGAAATTTGCGGAGGCAGGAGCGGATACCGTGGCGTTTGGACTCGAATCCGGTAGTCCCGGGGTTCTGGCCAAAACCAACAAGGGGATCTTGCTGGAACAGCTCAGGGAGAACGTTTCGATAGCTCAGTCCCTGGGCATGGAGACCGAACTTTTCTCCATTTTCGGGCTCCCGGACGAAACGGTTGAGGACGCGAGAAAGACCATGGAATTCGTTCGTTCCCTTGGAATCGCCATTCAGTCGAATTCCGGCTCGCAGCAGATGCAGCTATATTTCGGGTCCATTTATGAGAGGAACCCTGCCAAGTTCGGGATTAGTCCCCTGAATGGGCACAGGCCTGCGTACGTCTCGGTGGGCGAACGGTACGAGACAAGCGCCATGACCGAGGCGGACATGAGAAAAGTTCGCAATATGTGGGCACTGGCTAATGAACAGATGGAAATGGACGTATACTACAAACAGAGAACCTTCGAAATCTTGGATTTTCTGTTGGAAAACCGGGAAGATCTTCAAGATGAGCCTTCTCTGCATGCGTATGGTGCTCTTACGTCGAGCGTCATTGAGGAGTTCGAGTTGCTGGAAAGATTCCTGGAAGGCTACGAGAAAATCCAGTCCAGTGGCGATTCAGAAGTCAATGAACTCATTTCCGCTCTAAGTTTCTTCGAGGAAACTGACCAGCCGGCAGGTCCTTCTGACCGGGTCATTTTCGACTCCAGGAGCTGGATAGGAGGAGTCCCGTTCACCGGGATTTCCGGGAAATACTGGGACGTGCTGCTTGGCAAGGGACTGCTCCTCCCGGAATTCGAGGAAGGATTTCAAGGAGCTAAGCAAGGCGATGAAATCCGGTTTACGTTCGTTTTTCCTGACGATTACGGTCAGGAAGAGCTACAGGGCAAACAGGTTGAAGTGCATGCGAAAATCCACAAGGTGTTCAAGTCCCCCCGAGTGAACACGCTTGAAGATCTAAGGAAATTGAGCATAAAGAACCATTACCCCTTTCCGGATCTGGATCTCTTGCGGGAACAGAATGAAATCCTTTATTATTTTGCATTGAGGGATGCTGACCCGCAGGTATTGCTCAAGACGCCGAGCCATTTCCTGGCTTTTTCCCACAAATTGGCAAAGCTCGGTAAGCGGGATGAAGTGACCATTCTTGCCGCTATGCTCAAAGGCAAACCCACTGCGCTCAATGCCCTGGCGGACACTCTGATGGCCGCCGGAAAATATTCATGGGCTCTGGAATATTACCGCGAACTTGCAGAAGAAGTGCCTTCAGCATGGCTCAAACAAGTCCGATGCCTCCTGAACCTGGGAAGATCTGAGGAAGCCCTGCGAATAATGGACGGTATTCCCGAATCATCTGAACCCGCTTTTCAGGAAACGCTTCTGCAATCTCTAAGAGTGGCCCAACCTGATTCGAGCCGGATCCCCTCTTTGGAACATCACGTACTCAATATAAGAGTCAATGCTGCGTTGAGCCGCGAAATGGCCGCGAGAGGTTCATCAGCGCCGGCGCCCATAGTGCATGGCGAAACAGAAAATTCGAAATAATTGCTTCGATCCGCCATGCTGGAACTACCATTCAAATGAAGACAATCGCCAGGGATTTTGCTTCCGATCCAAGAGTTGCCGAGGCTAAGACTGTCTTACTCGAGACGCTTGCTGAATATCAGCGGGGCATAACAGGGATAAGGCCACCGCTGGATGAATTGAGACAATCCTACGGAGACATGCTCAAGGAATTCGGGGAAATACGGGGAGCGCCCCTCTTCTTTGCTTATTTCGGAAGCGGAATCGGCAATGGCGTTTTTGTGGAACTCGCTGACGGCAGCGTGAAATATGATTTTATTTCCGGAATTGGAGTCCATCATTTCGGGCACAGCAGACCGGAACTGGTCGCAGCAGGGATAGACGCAGCTCTCTCGAATACGGTAATGCAGGGCAATCTTCAGCAGAATCCCGAAAGCCTGGAATTGTCCGAAATGCTCCTTGATGCTGCCAATCGCAAGGGCGCCGCCCTGAAACATTGCTTTCTGTCCACCAGCGGAGCCATGGCCAACGAGAACGCTCTGAAGCTCATATTCCAAAAGAAGCATCCTGCAAACCGCCTGCTGGCTTTTGAAGGGTGTTTCGCCGGCCGAACTCTCGCTCTGTCGCATGTCACTGATAAGCCCGCTTACAGGGAAGGCTTACCCCAAACTCTCTCCGTTGACTACGTGCCTTTCTTCGACCGTACCAGGCCGCAAGAAAGCACTAGATTATCTGTCGAGCATTTGAAACGGCATCTTGCCCGCTATCCGGGGAAACATGCGGCGATGGTGTTTGAAATGGTCCTGGGCGAAGGCGGCTTTTATCCGGGACCAGCTGAATTCTTCAGGGCTTTGATGCAAATCCTGAGAGACTACGGCATTGCAATCCTGATAGATGAAATCCAAACGTTTGGTCGCACCACGGAAATTTTCGCGTTTCAGGCTCTCGGACTGGATGAATTCGTGGACACGGTCACTCTGGGAAAGTCCGCGCAGGTGTGTGCCACTCTGTTCAGGGCAGACTTCAACCCGAGGCCAGGGTTGCTCAGTCAGACCTTTACTGCAAGCACGTCGGCTATTCACGCAGCGAGGGTCATACTTCGAGAGCTTACGGAAGGAGGGTATTTCGGAGCTTCAGGAAAGATAGCTCGACTCAACGAGCATTTCACGACGCGACTCAAGGAGATTGAGGCACGCAATCCGGGACTGATCCGGGGACCTTTCGGGACAGGGGCAATGATCGCGTTTACTCCGTTCGGCGGAAATCCGGAGAAGGTCAAAAGATTTGTTCATAAGCTCTTCGATGCAGGGGTGATTTCCTTCTATGCCGGGCCGGATTTGTCCAGGGTCCGTTTCCTCCTGCCCGTCGGCGCCGTGACTATCGACGACTTGGACGCTGTGGCCGGAATAGTCGAAAAGACATTGAAGGCAGTCGGCGATTCTGGAACCGAGTAGATCCTGGGGGCTGGCTGAAGCGCTGGTAGTTCTTGCTGAAACCGGATTCGGACAGGAATTCAAAGAATTTCGATGCAATCTCTGTATTCTTAATTAAAGGGCCACATTCGAAATCGCGAGGGCGAATCCTTTTTGGGGTTACGGAATTTCCAGGGAGGGATAGGATTGGGCGTCGACCAGAGACCTATTTTCTGCTGGCGCGCCTCAAATTCAAGCGCCTTGAGCTCTTGATCGTTTTTGGCGAATTGCTCGTACCACCAAGCGAGACCTGCCTTAACCAGATCCTTATTCAAGGATTTTCCTTCTACCGACACCCATGCCACGGTTCGTCCGTATCTATCCCTTGTCACCACCTGAACGTCCACATTCTTGCCGAAAACCATGTTGGATGTGAACTTCCGAGCCTGCGCTCCGAAATCCTGGTCGCGTTCGGGAGAATCCACTCCGTAGAGTCGTATCTTCTCGGATTTTCCGGCATGCATGACACGAATCGTATCCCCGTCAGCTATCCCCACGACTTTTCCGGTCCAGGCGAAGCACGTGCCACAGGCCAGAATGACCAGAACACACCCCCAGAAAAACAGTTTCCTCATAATCTCTCCTGTTACCATTCCGCAAGAAGGTCCTCCTCGATTCTTTCTCGTTTGAATGCGTACCGGTATAAGTCGGTTTTCGGGAAGTGTTGGCTGCGAACGGCACAATTCAGAACCAGCATCCGGCTGGAAACATGGGCTAAGACTGGTAGGTAGAATTCAGTTACTGGACCTGGTTTACGGGTATGTGTATTCTCGGGAATTCTCAAAAGGATTCCCGAGATACAAGCCTCAATTGGCAGGTTTTTTCTTTTTGGATTTGGTGGTTTTCACTCGAGTCTGTCCGTAGCCGTATTGTCCGGCATTTGCTTGACCGCCGTACCCGTAACCATTGTATCCGTATTGGCCGTAATAAGAGGCTCCAGAAGAATAACCGGCAGATGCTCCTGACCAGGAGGGAGAACATCCCCATCACCCGGCCTCAGAAACACAAGGCGTGACGGCTACAACGAGTATAGCCAGCAAGAAAACCAACATAAGTGATTTAAGCAAATTCATTTTTCCTCCTTTAAGAAAAAAGCAGCTCAAGAGTTAATTACTATATCTTTGAACGGCTGTCATGTGATTTTTCATTGTCACAAGGTTTGATGCACACAATTCCCAGTAGTATAGGCACATGTATATTGTCATTTTCAATGTCTTTCTACTTCATCATCAGCAAGAAAGACAACCTGATATACCAGATAGTTGCTGTCATACCACAGCACTAGCTATTACATGTGTTGGGTTGTGCATCGGACATTATAATGATAAGCTATCGATACCCTTTTGCATGATGCATCGGGGTTGATCGCATGACGCTCACATCAACAAAGGACGGAACTCGCTGTGAAACCACAGACAGAACCGCGAACAGCGACCCCGTAACGGTTTCGGGTACGCAGACTCACCGAACAACATTACCAGTGCGCGTGTGGAACTCGGAGCCAACTTTCTCATCGACGGACAGGGTTCTTTTCAGATTCTTGCAGAGGAAATCATCTTCGAATCTTGGCTTGAGTTCAGTAACCACATTTCTTTGATCGGCATACCGGAGGGGGTCTCCATTGAGACCCTCATATAAATCTGCCAGCCTGTACGGTTTTTCGCGTAAGCCATATAGAGTGCAGGCTTGGGCAGAGTCAGCCGCAATCCTGCTAGTCATGTCGGAAGTGACTTTGCATAAACTCGTTTACCTTCGCCCTGACCAATTTCCTGTGAGTAAAAATCGCGACATGCTCGCCCCCATCAACGGCAAGAAGCTCGGCATTGGGTACTCGGCTTTGGAATGTCTTTGCATGCACCTCAAATTGTACGAGCAGATCTTGAGTCCCATGGACGATCAGCACCGGCACGCTGAGGTTTTCTAAGGGGTAAGTAGTGGTGCGAGAAATCTCAATATCGTTCTTGGTGCCGATTAAGCGCTGCCCCATTCGGTCAAAGGTGCTCAGCAACATTGTTGAGAATAGTGGCCAAGTGTCCTCATCGCTGATCGTACTGGCCAAGATATCGGGATCTCGAATAGAACGCTTGGCGACGCCTTCCAGGTCACACTCGGCATTCCTTCGAAATCTGTTGACGAACCAGGGCCATTGAGCGAGGTACGTCATCACCTGAAACGAAACCGGGATTTTGGTATCAACTTTGGTAGCACATGTTGAAACCAGCACAAGCCCTTTGCATAGGCCTGGATGTCGCAGACCAAACTGAATCGCACTCGGCCCTCCCCCAGAGACAGCAATAACACCGGCCTGAGTAATACCAAGCGAATCCAACAAAGCCGCAACAAGATCACCCTGCTGTTCGGAAGTGCGCCCCGCGGTCAATGATGTACCAAGGTAACCGGGACGACTCATGCAAATATAGCGATAACCTTCACCGCCTAAGGTCTGGGCCAGGAGCAGGCTCTGGTCGTATCCTCCCATGGCACCATGCAAAGCAACGACAACAGGACCTGTGCCAATCTCAACATATTCCACAAGCCCAAATGCGGTCTTCGCTGTTTTTGGCGCCAGTTTTTTCGATAACTGAGGGTCTTGAATATCGTATGACATAGACAGTTCCTGGCTGAGTAATTGAGTTCGGTTATAGCAATTGCCAAAAATAGCGTCCTTCTTCTCGTCATTCCTGCGAAGGCAGGAATACAGAATCTGGACCCCGGATCAAGTCCGGGGTGACGGTAGGAATTGCATAACTGGGACAATAACTTTGGCAACGGGTATACGTGCCACCTTCTGTTCAGATTGAGGTGGTCTTCATTCACACGGAGATACGAATAGCGACACCTTACGATCTAGGGCGTGGACGCACCGGACATCTATGCTACCGTGAGCTCCGGCGTGTCCCCTGAGATTGCACGAAAGATGGAGGAAGACACAGCATTGACCATGATTTTCTTGATAAACTCAAAAGCCTATACAGCCTCTGTCGGAGACTTCAAGGATGCAGAAAACAGGTCACGCATCGGAGCGCATGCCATAGAGAACCGCGTTTATAAATTTGGAGCATGCTCATTTGCTGCCAGCGAGGCGCTTGATAAAACTCCAAGCGGCTTTGGCTGGAGCAGCAAAAAGACCTTTTCCTGATTCGAGAAACATCTCCAGGGCCTTTGCCTTAGCCTGGATTTCACTTTGGGCAGCTTTACGGTTGATCGCATCCACGACTTCATCAATTTGCTTCTCAATCACGGCTCGGCGATCGCCTGGAAAACCCTGAATCGCATCAAGTAGCTTTTCTCGGGCTTCATCCAAATTGTCAGGTTCTGAGGAATCTCCGAGGCGTATATCGCCACCTGCCTGATAAAAGTCCCTGCCAGCCTTTGTTTGATTACCATGAATAAAATCGCCGACTATATGGAACTATAGTTTCGCGATTTTTGTATGCTTGCTTCCGCGCGCATAGCGCGTTTGGTTGAATTTTGGCGACGCATTGATTTCGCTGGGCTTCGCACAAATTCCGAAGGAGAAATGACTCCTTCGGGCAGCGGCGAGCATGTCG
>JACRDE010000440.1 GCA_016212935.1 Desulfomonile tiedjei
ACATACACGAACACACAAACAACCTGACGAGGCGCTCTGGGCCTTATTCCATATGGAGCCCACGAAGGTCGATGGGAGCTGATTCTGCCAAATCGACCTTCATCCTGGCCTATTATTATAACTGGCCTGGTGTCCTGGGGATCTCTTTCTGCAAGAATTTCGGTGGCGTTGACAACCATAACCAAAATTGAAGCAACTCGAAGATGTTTGTACCGGATGTTTGACCTTTTTGATTGAGCGAGATCATAACGGAATTTCGGAAAACGATATGGACCTTAAGCAGGAACAACGAGAGGCATTTCAAGTAACCCACAATTGTAAAGCGCAGGGGCCTTGGGACCCTGAATAAAAAACCAGGCATTGCCTGGCAAAGAAAAGGAACAAAAAATGAAAGAAATGACAGTAGGAAGGCGCCCGGAAGATTACGGATATGATCGTGAATCCTGGAAAAGAGTGCAGATGAAGTTTTATGAAAGCGAACTCAATGACTCTGAACAGCGAGACTTGTACTTGGATCGCGTAGACGTTCATGTCGAGACGTTTTGGTCCGGAGGCCACACAGAAATTCTCGGAAGAAATTTCTTTACCCGGTGGACCATTGAGACAACCTTCCTTTGTTTCGTTCACCTGGTGGACCACTTTGGGAAAGACCGTCCAGTCAAGTCCCTCTGGGTACCCGAGATTAAGGAGTACGTAGCGGAGCGACTGGAAAAAGGTTCGGCCCCATCAACGGTCAACCGGGAGAAGGGAACTTTATCCAAGCTGTTCCAGGTTCTCGTAGAGTTGAGACGGATCGATGCCAACCCAGTGAGACTGGTGAAGAATCTGTCCCAGAAGTCCGAGGAACGGGAGGTGTACCTCTCCTATACTGACTTCACCAGGATGCTTGAAGAGACCTCGAAGTGGTTCCGACCCATTGCGCAGACCGCCTATTACACGGGAATGAGGCGCAGGGAAATTCTCAGCTTGACCAGGAGCCAGGTACGACTCGGTGAACGGATGCGTTGCTCGGTCCCGCGGACACGAAAGAACGACACTGGAAAAGGGTTCCGATTCATCGTGGACTTGTGCCCATTCTTGAAAACGTCTTAAGGGTTCAGGCACTCGGTACCGACAAGGTGTTCCTGATCGGGGGTAAGCCACACCACCGGTCTTCGTTGAAAAAGCCGTGGGGCAAAGGCCGTCAAAGTTCTGGAGATGGAACAGCGAGCCCGTTTTCATGATCTTAGGCATACCTGGAAGACCAATGCGCGTCGTTCGGGGATGGACCCTGAAATCAGGGAGGCCATAATGGGCCACTGGTACCGTGGAAGGAACGTGAACGAGCGTTACGGCCGTATACGGGACGCCGAGCTGATCAAGGCCATCGATTCAATGACCTTTGACCACGGGCATACCGAGATGCTCGTGGCGAGAAGATAAAAAAGCACGATGGGGGAAAGACGTGTACAAAACGTGTACAAATCTGAGGGCAAAACAATAACAGGACATGGCCGACAAGCACAACGTCCTGATATTTCCTTAATTCCTGGTGGAGATGAAGGGATTTGAACCCTCTACCCCCGCGTTGCGAAAGCAATATTCAGCCCAATCATATCAAGGATTTGTCTCAATTCCCCAGCGATTTCGATCCCTATCAAGACTTTTCAGTCCCTATCGATCCCTCACGATCCCTCAAAATGTCAACTGGATGTTAACTGACACTTGACCGCTGGAACTGAAACTTTTTTCGGCGCCGGCGAGGCAGGGAATGCACGGGCCGCATCTGCGGACGGCCTCACGGAGGGACCATGAACTATCCCGACTACTATCTCAAGGCTTGCAACATACTCAGATGTAAGCCGGAGTCGTCTTTCGAGGCAAAGAAAACCAGATTCCACCGAATGGCGGAACACTGGCAACTCGAATGCTACCATTGCATGGGTGACGAAGGGCAACAACCTCAGTTGTCGGAGGGCAGGCTCGAAGAGCTTCAGTGGGCTGTGGCTGTGATCCATGAGTCTGAATGCTCGTTGGAGCCCAGGCCTCAACCATCCACTTGGGTGGACCGACTCTGGCAGGACCTCCCGATCGGCCGACTCATACCGGAGTTTTCGTTAGGAGAGGCTTTTGCTCCCTGGGTAGAGCCGATTTTCGCCAACGGACTCATGTATACGGGATACAGCGATTTCAGCATCGGAGCCGTGGACATTGCTGCCAAGGAGGGAATTTGGAGTTTTCCGGCGAACGGCGGGGTAACCTCGCCTGTTATGGACGAGGGCGTGCTGGTCTTCGGTAGTACCGACAAGCATGCCTACGCATTGGACGCATCGACCGGGCAGGAGATCCGGCGATTCAAGGCCGGTGCGCAAATACGTTTTTCGCCTGCGGTCAGGGACGGATCAGTTTGCATTTCTGCTGGACGCACACAGATTCATTGCCTCGAGATCCTCTCGGGACGCAGAAAGTGGAGCGTCCGAACTGACACACCGATAATCGGGAGACCGTTCCGCTACGACGATTCGGTCTTTCAGTTTGACAAGCGGCGACGGCTGTACTGTTACGATGCCAACACGGGTGAGTTCCGATGGACCGCCAACGCCCCACGCCTGGACGCTCATCACCTCATACAAGTGGGTGGCATCTTGGCCATGCCTCAGAGGCCCTGGTGGTTTTCACACCCATCTTTTTTCCGACGGCAAGGAAAGGGACGGCTGCCCGGTTTTCGATTCTGATCTCAAAGATCGCATTACAGGGGAAGAGACCGACTCACTTGTGGCCTTTCAAATCATGACGGGCAGCGTTGCGTGGGTGATTCCAATGCCGGGGTCAATCGGACAGCTGTTTTCAGCCGATGGCGTGATCTACGGGAGCTGTCACCGGGCCGACGAAACGGCCATCTTTGCAATAGAAGGGGAGACCGGACGAGAGTTATGGATGATCGACTTGAAACCGCTGGACTGCGGCAGGGTGTTTGCGCATGACGGAAGACTCTATTACCTAGAGTGTG
>JACRDE010000439.1 GCA_016212935.1 Desulfomonile tiedjei
CTTATTCCTATCGGCAAATCCATTGATTTGAGCCACAATCCATCCGCACCACCGACTATCTCGACATTCTTGAACGCGAGCTGCACCACGAACGCGAAACAAAGCGTAATCACGGCAAAGTAAGGTCCGCGAAGCCGCAGACACGGGTATCCGACCAGCACCGCAACCACCGAGGATACAAGACCTGAAATCAACGTGGAGAAAACAGTCCCCACAGGTGAAAGGTCGAACATCTTTACCAACATGGCGGTGGAATAGGCGCCGATTCCGAAAAAAGCCACGTGACCGAACGACAAGTACCCTGCGTATCCACCTACCAAATTCCACGAACTTGACAGAGTGATGTACATGAAAACTGTGAACATGAAAGAAACGAAATACACAGGAGGACTCAACCAAGGAAATGCGGCCAAAAGTATCAACAAGATTGCAGTCCCGTAACGTCTGGTAGCGGTCATGATCAGACCTCACTCTGAAAAAGACCGTAAGGTCTGGAGACCAGCACAATCATCAACAGCCCAAAGGTCAAAAAATTAACCCATTGATATGGCAAGAAAGCCATAGAAAGCCCGGTGATTACCCCAATAAGCAATCCCGCTGCGGCTGTTCCCAGGACGTTTCCCACTCCTCCCACAATGACCACCAGAAAAAGATGTACCAGCCACAAGTTGTGGGCGTGAGGTTCGAATGAGTACAAGAAAGCCATGGAAATGCCGCCTGCGCCCGCGGATGCGACTGCGAGGCCGAAAGTAATGGTGCTTATACGCTTGAGATTCACTCCGCATAGCTGCGAAGCCTCAGGTTGCTGCCAGGCAGCGCGAACCGCTTTGCCGGTATAGGTTTTTTTCAGGAACAAATGAATTAGCAAAACGCCTGCCACGGCCATCAGGAATCCTGCCACTCTCGTATATTGCAGATAGAAAGGTCCCACTACCAACACCTTGCTCGTGTACCACGTAGTTAGAAGCCGCGGGTCCGGTCCCCACAACAAAAGCATCGTGTTTTCAAGTATGATAGCCACACCGAAAGTCAGAATCATCGAGGCTACTATCACTTCTTTCGCTTTGGTAATAGGAACGATCAGAATGCGATACAAGAAAGCTGATGCAAGAAATAAAAGGGGAAGCGTTACCACCAAGGATAGGATAGGATCGACGGCGAACCGAGTGAGCAGCGAGTAAGCGATGAAGGCCGCGATCAATCCGAAGCTCGCGTGAGCTATATTTATGACCTTCATCACTCCCCAGGACAGGGAGAATCCCACTCCCAGAAGAGCGTAAGCCGCTCCCATCATGATTCCGCCAATAAGTGATTGAAGCACAAGGACAGTGTTCATTTCGCGTCCAAGAGTTGATTGTGTACGGCCCCCGGCTCACCTTGAGAACTGATGGCGACCAGAGTCCAAGATGCCGAGAGTTTGTGTTTGAACGAGGTCGCGTATGAAAATCACCGCTGACCGAGAACTAAGACCAAAAGACTTTTGCCGGAAGTCTACTTCGCCACGAATGGACCCGCGTGCCTTCTCTTCGGAGACCTCCTGCAAACGGCAACCCCGCTGGCCACCTTCTTGATATGGCATTGGTGCAACGATCTTGCCAAAGGCTTGTCTCTTCCTTTTCGTGTTCATCGAGCGACGATGATTGCACAGGGGCCTTTGCGGGTCAGACCGGCAGCGTTTTCTGAGCATTCACTCGCTTCAAAGAAACAAGGCATTACTCCGCGTTCCCACGGAAGACGGTAAGTCTCTTCACAGGCAATCTGACATTAATTTTGGCGATCAGTCTATGCGCCGCCGCCCCAGCTTCAGAGAATTCTCACTCCAGGGCAGCGCGTTCCCGTCCCTCGGCATTAATTCCAGGGAGGCTTCGGGTAAACCGGGGCTTTGGTCCGGACGTTCAAGGGCCAGATCAACTCAACCTGACCGTCTATCATCTGGGTGCAGAAGTTTATGGGTTTGGTAAGTCCCTTGTCGTCAACTGTCATGTGCCCGCAGATAGTCTCGACTTTGTTGGCCCTCAGCCAATCGCGGATTTTCGTCTGATCGAGGCTCTTTGCGCCTTCCACTGCTTGACCCAGGGACTGCATCCATGCATACCCGAATCCAAAATAAACCGGGTACCCGTCCAGACCGAATTTTTCCTTCACATAAGCGTTGAGCTTGTCGTTTCCAGGAAAATTAAGTTTGTTGTGCAGAGATGTGCCTGAAAAAACATAATAGCCGTCTTTGCCGAGTTCTTTGAGCCACGCCGGAATCACTGACCCAATACCCTGAACGATGGCCTTGGGGTTGTAATCAAGAGCCTTAGCCGCACGGACCACCATTACGCCGTCTGGAAACAAACCGTTAGCGAAAAGGAGGTCGCAATTCATTTGCTTGGCCTTAAGAATCAGAGGCGTGGCGTCCGGAAGCGGAAGGTTGTATTTCTCGTCAATCGCCTTTTCGATATTGAGCTTCTTGGTCCAGCGTTCTATGGAGTCCAGAAGGGAAGTCCCAATGGGGTTGTTCATGGTGTACACAGCGGCTTTCTTTGGTCGCTGGTCCGCTGGAATAGTCGCCAGCCATTCGAAGAATCCCTCGTACCACCATTCGCCCATAAGGGGAGGGGCCCCGAATGAATATTTGTAACCTTGCTCGAAGCTCTTCATGTGCCCGCCCATGGACACGTAGACATATTTGTGTTTTTCCGCGACCGGCATTACAGCTCGCGCTGCTGTTCCCGGGTAACCACCGAACAACAGGTCAACTTTGTCAACGGTTATGGCCTTTTCCGCGATTGTGACAGCCTTTTGGGGACTTGATTCGTCGTCGTAGATCTTGAATGTCACAGGCCGACCTAACAGACCACCCTTGGCATTTATTTCATCGGCCCAGAATTTCATCCCTCTCTCGACCCACAATCCGGGTTCTGCAGATTCTCCGGTGAGTGGAAGCGAACCGCCGATGACTATCGGATTGTCCGCAGCCATGGACTTCCCAGTCAGCCATGGAACCACTGCCAGGCACGCGACGATTGCGATAATTGAAATCAGTTTCCGAGAGCCTCGTTCCATCTACTCGTCCTCCTTTTTGCGCGATTTCCGCCAATTTGATGACTACAGTTAGAGACCCAAGTAATGCGATTTGACCGTAGGATCGGCGAGGATCTGATCTCCAGGTCCGTGCAAGATAATTTTGCCGCTCTCCATCAGATAGCAGTATTTCGCTATAGACAGCGCATACAGAACCTCCTGCGATACGAGAAGCACCGTGAGGCCGTTGCGATTCAACTCACCAATAATCTGAAAAATCTCGCTTGCGACAATCGGCGCCAGGCCCAAGGAGGGCTCGTCCAGCATCAATAAACGAGGTCGAGCCATGAGCGCGCGCCCTACTGCGAGCATCTGTTGTTCCCCGCCGGAAAGCGAACCTGCCGCCTGCTTGCATCGCTCGGCCAGCCGCGGAAAAAGATCGAAAACCATCTTGAACGATTCCGCTGCCTTTGACCTGGCCGCAGTCAGGTACGCCCCCATTTCAAGGTTTTCAAGGACCGTCATGTTGGGGAAAAGTTTCCGACCTTCAGGTACTTGCACGATCCCGAGCCGACAAATCAAGTCTGGAGACAAACCTGTGACGTCCGTTCCCTGCCACGACATTCTTCCACCGGTAACCGGAAGCAAGCCGGAGATTGCATTGAGGAGAGTGGTCTTTCCTGCTCCATTGGAGCCGATGAGCGCTGTGAGGTCGCCTTCTCTCACCTCGAGAGAAACACCGCGCAAGGCTCGAAAAAAATTCTGATAGTTTACCTCGAGGCCTTCAATTTCCAGCATAGCCAGCTCCCAGATAGGCGCTGATCACTTCAGGATGGTTTGCCACATCAGCGGGTTTGCCGTCGGCTATTTTTAGGCCGTGATGCAATACGATAATCCTAGAGCAAGTCTCCATTATAGCTTTCATAACATGCTCTATCATGAAAACCGTAATGCCGAATTGGTCTCTGATGCGAAAGGTGAGTTCAATTGCTTCTTGAATCTCCTTCCGGTTCAGACCGGCAAAAACTTCATCCAGAAGGATGATCTCGGGTTTGGAACCAAGAGCGCGTGCAACTTCCAGCCGCTTTCTGTCTTCCAGGGCAAGCTGGCCGGGCAGGTTCCGGGCTTTCGTCTCGAGGCCTGCAAATTCGAGTATCTCGTTCGCTTTCTCAGCAGCGAGTTTAGGATCGGAAATGCCCATTCTGCCGTAGAGCACGGCCACAGCCACGTTTTCCACGAGATCAAGATCCATGAGTGGGCGAACTATCTGGAATGTCCTTCCCACCCCCATTGCAGCGATCCTGTATGGGCGCAACCCGCTTATAGGGCGGTCCATAAATCGAATTTCGCCGACCTCCGGTTTGTAAAAACCTGAAATCACATTGAAGAGTGTCGTCTTGCCAGATCCGTTTGGACCTATAAGCCCTACGATCTCCCCTTTGCGTATTTCGAAATCCACGTCTGAGAGTGCCACAAGGCCCCCAAAGCGTTTGGTGATTCTGGATCCCTTCAACATGATTACGTTTTCACCTGAGACGACGCTTTTTATCTTTGAGGAGCAGGAATCCCACTAGCAACCCATTCCATCGGAAACACGAATCGGGAAGCTCAGAGCGAGAACCTGAATGACGTTTAGTCGGTGTTCTAGAGCGGATCAGTCCTCTTCTACGATGGCAACGGGGCGCACCCAGCCTGCACTGGCTCCTTTGATCTTGATTGGGAAGCAACACACCGTAAAGCCGTGCGACCGACCTATCTTCGAGAGATTAGCCATTTTTTCCATATGGCAGTACCCGATTTCAATTCCTGCGAAATGGGCCTCCCAAATCACCTTTGGATCTCTGGTATCCTTGAATTCTCTGGCAAGAAACGGCAAAGGCCTATCCCAGCTCCATGCATCGATTCCAGTCACTCGGACCCCTTTCTCGGCGAGGAACAGAGTGCTTTCCCGATCCATGCCGGGCCCCTTGACCAGGTATTCAGGCGTGCCCCAGGCAGCGTCAGCCCCAGTCTGAATCAGAACTATGTCCAACGGTTTTATTTCATGGCTGATCTTTTCCAACTGGGCCTCGAGATCCTCAACCGTGATTCGCTCACCGTCTGCCTTGTGACGAAAGTCCAGAACCACCCCGTCGCTAAGACACCATTCCAATGGGACCTCGTCGATGGTTAGTGCGCGACTACCTTTGTCCATGGTGGGATGATAATGATACGGCGCGTCCAGGTGTGTCCCGCTGTGAGTGGTCAGGGTGAGAAATTCCATGGCCCAGCCGAGACCTCCAGGCAACTGATCAGAGGTTAGCCCGGGGAAGAACTCCTTCATCTGATCCGCCCCGGCCACGTGATTCGAATAATCGATCTTGGGGATCATTATGGGGGGATCGCTGGGGAGTCCAGCCTCTATAGCGATACTCA
>JACRDE010000037.1 GCA_016212935.1 Desulfomonile tiedjei
AGCAGTTTTTCTTGGATCAGCGGCTTGTATGGGTCCAAGATGGATTTGCGAGGGCCGGTCTCAATCGGCGAGGTGCGAATTGATCGCCGGGCTATCACGGCTGCCACACTTTTACGGCTGACCTTAAGTTCTCTCCCAATGGCACGCACGGAGCGACCTTGGCCAAAGTGCAGCGCCATAATCTGAGCTTGAATCTCAGCGCTCAGCATAGCAACTGCCCAGCCTTTCTCCCGCAAACAATGCAACAGCGTAGGACTCGTGAACTTCTTGGCTTTGGAAATATTAGTAATACCCCCATGGCAGCGAGATCTGCACTATTCTTTCGTTTCTGGGAACCCTGATCCACCACGCCAACAGCTGAATCTTCGCCCAGTCTCGATCGCCTAAGGCGTTCAGCATCACGATGATCCTCGCGTCCCTCTGCAGAATGTCGATGCTTTAGCCTCGCACGACGCAGACTCTCTCTCCGGGCTTGCTTTGAGCAGAATTTGGAGCAATACCGATGCCCCCGATCACAGGACCGGCAAATGAAAAATCTTATCCCACACTGACCGCAATGCCGTTTACGCAGTTCCACCCGATTTGAGCATGAGCGTGAATGAGCCTATCGACATTTCTCACACTCTCAGTCAAGCTCGTTGGTGAGGACAAACGGGTTCCACCCGCCGGGCGATCCGCTTACCTCGGGTCGCCCTCCTCACTCTTCTTCTCAAGCCTGGGATTATTCTCTCAGAAAATACGGTTCAAATCAGAAAACCTCTACTGGCCCATGGCACCTGCCGTTCCGCCGTCTCTTGCTCACTTCCCAACTGGACAGTGGCGAGTTCTCACCTTTCTTGACGCGCCGATCTAGCGCGAAGCGGATCACGTTATCCACTGAAAAGTTGTGAAGTTCCCCCCGGCCGGAAAATTAGCCACACGGCCAGGGGGATAGTTATGTGGTTTTTCTATGGGGTAACTGGATTCGACAGGTCTGGCAACTTCGTTCTTGCTGTTCACGGCAGCGGACATTTCTTTGGATGGTGGTCATTCTCATCGGCTTCACTGTTCGCCCCGATCTGGTTGGGGTCACAAGCCTTGTCCGTGGATTGTGGCTGACCGAAGCGGCCTACTACGGTCTGCTCAGGAATCTTCACAGCACTGGAATCGACCGGGAGAAGCTTCGTAGCATCTGGACAGCGCTTTGCTTGCGGCTATTCGAATCGCGCCTTGTGAAGGTCAACGGCAAGATCGTACTTCTGGGCGATGGTATTAAGGTGGGCAAAGAAGGCCGGAAGATGCCCGGGGTGAAAAGCCTGCATCAGGAATCCAATAACAATAGCAAGGCCGAGTTCATTATGGGTCATTCGTGCCAGGCTCTATGTCTTCTGGTCCAATCGGTTGGCTCTTTCTTTGCCGTTCCGCTGGCCTGTCAAATCCATGAGGGGCTCGTCTTTTCCAATCGAGACAGCCGGACCCTTCTGGACAAAATCATTCTGCTGCTCGGGCAGTTAAACATTACCGTCGGCTTTTACCTCGTGGTGGATGCCTATTATACAAGTCAGAAGGTGGCCCTACCGCTGCTCAAGATGGGAGGGCATCTGGTATCAAGGATGAAATCAACGGCAGTGGCATATTATCCAGCGCCACCAGCGAAAAGAAAATGCCGCGGGAGACGGCGAAAATACGGAAAGAAGGTACGCCTGATGACGCTCTTTGAGACCCTTTCCGAAAGCTTTGAAACTGCCCCAAGTCCCGTGTACGGCGAGAGAGGTGTTGATATTCGCTTCCGCGTGCTTGATCTCCTGTGGCGCCCCATGGGGATACTCGTTCGTTTTGTCCTTGTCGAGCATCCCGTGAGGGGAAGAATCGTCCTGTTCTCAACCGACTTGACTCTACCAGCTCTTGAGGTGATTCGTCTCTATGGCCTCAGAGCCAAGATTGAACTCGGGTTCAAGCAATCTCTTCATGTGTTGGGGGTCTATGCCTACCACTTCTGGATGAAAGCTATGAACAAAATCCGCAAGGGAGATGGCGACCAGTACCTGCACCGCAGCTCGGAAAAGTATCGTAATCAGATTCGACGAAAGATGCGCGCTTATGATGCCCACATTCAGCTTGGTCTTATCTCACAAGGACTCTTACAGTATCTCTCCGTGACCTGTTCTCGCGAAATCTGGGCATCCTTCGGAAGCTGGCTCCGGACAATGAACCCCGACGCCAGTCCCTCGGAGGCAGTAACCATGATGGCCATGAAACGTCTCTTCCCGGAATTTCTCGCAGCCCTACCACTATCGCATATCCTCAAGAAATTCCTCACAAGAAGAATCGATCTCTCAAGATGCCCGGACTACAGGCTTGCTGCTTGACGACTACTGGGCGCGAACGTGCCACTCACGAGTGTATATTCTTCATCTGGAATTCAAGTTGCTTCTGCGCCTCAAAAAATTCCTCTACCGTTTGATCACGTTTTACCGACGCAATCTTTTGACCCAACTCCGCAGTAATCTTCACGAGTTCTGCCTTCTTTTTCTGGATGAGTCGAATCACTTCTTGTCTTTCCTGGTTGGGCCTCTTAATGATTTTTGCCGGCGCCCGTTCAGTCTTGTATGTGCACAAAAGATCAATCCCAAAATGCTCGATCATGTATTTGAAGCAATTTTCTTCCCGCCACCGCCGCTTGAGAAAATACACTACCGTCGCTGCCCGCAAATAGGGATTGCTCGTCATAATGGGAATCTGTTCCCCATCGGCACCAAGAAACACAATGGTTCTGATTCGTCCATAGTTCTTGTAAACTCTCTCTTTCTCAAAGATCTTAAATTCAACCTCGTCGCCATCCTCCGTTTGAAACCTGCGAGAAACAAACCCGGCAGGATCCAGCTCCCTCTCTTTCTTCCGGTTTTTCAAATATGACACGAAATACATTTTCCGACGGTGAAGAAACCTAAAACACTTTGTGCTGAATCCACCGCGATCAAAGCCAAGCGTCTTCCTTCTCACCTTCATTCCAAGTAACTGCACATCCGAGATCAACTTCTCAATATCATTCGAAAGAGTCGTGTTTGTCGGAGATTCAAAGAGGTAAACTATCTCCCCCAATGAGTTGTGCATATAGATCGTATTTCTTCCTCTATACGGCATTTGTCGACGAGGGTCATACCCTTTCGGAACCTTTCGCCTCCCATAGTAGGTACTGAAATGCCCGTCGGTATAATAAAAACCATCGCCACGATCC
>JACRDE010000448.1 GCA_016212935.1 Desulfomonile tiedjei
GACGCCCGGAATTTCCCCAACAGCCAGTCTTCCCAGGAAACTCATGGCATTGTGGGATTCCAGGTACAGCAGACCGTTCGGTTTGGCGATTCCGGTTGCCAATTTTGCCCAGCATCGGTTGGAAGCCAACCCTCCTGAGGCGTTTATTCCGAGAGATGACCTAATGCGGCACAGTATCCGATGAGCAACTTCCCACGGTGGAGCCTTGTGCAATCTGAGCGTCCCCGTCAGGTCAATGTAGCCTTCATCCACGCTGGTGGCTTCCACTAATGGGGAATACTCTCCCATGATCGCGAACATCCTGCTAGAGAAAAGCCTGTAAGCCTCAAAATTAGGGTGCAAGAATATTCCACGCGGGCATTTCCGTCGAGCATGGGCAACCGGCATCGCTGACCTCACTCCATAACGTCTGGCCTCATAGGATGCTGCAGACACGACTCCGCGATCGCCTCCTCCCACTATGACAGGAAGTCCCTTCAGTTCGGGACGCAGAGCCTGTTCCACTGAGGCGAAAAACGCATCAGCATCAACGTGTAGAATGAATCGGCGGATACAGGAACTCAGGACTCTCACCTCCCATATTTTCGAAGTATGCCCACTACGATCCCTTGAATCGCTACGTCCTCTTCATCGTAGACCATCACCGGGTACGCAGGGTTGGCCGGTTCCAGGCGAATTTTGTCGCGATCCCTGCGATACCTCTTCAAGGTGGCCTCAGAGTTCCGAACCAAAGCCACAACCATGTCGCCGTCTCTCGCTGAGGGCCGCCTCTCAACAATGACATAGTCCCCATCCAGTACGTGGTCCCCCTGCATGGAGTCGCCCTTGACCATCAACACGTACGTGTCGTGTTTACCTATCATGTCAGAGGGGACGGCTATGGTTTCGTAGTCCTGTATCGCTTCCAGCGGCAGCCCTGCCGCTATCCGACCGGCAAGGGGCAATTCCACTGCTGAATGCGCTTCTAGTGTCGGCCCGCTGAGATCTATAGACCGGTTCGCGTTCCATTTCTTCTTCAGGTAGCCCTTTTGTTCGAGCTTCTCCACGTGGGAATGTATTGTCGACGGAGACGAAAGCCCAAGGCCGTGAGCAATCTCCTCGTAACTGGGAGCGTGCTCGTTTTCAGCAATGAAGCTGCGGATGTAATCGAGGACCTGCTTCTGTTTCTTGGTGAGAGTCTGCATGGGGCTAACCCAACTTCCGGTTGTCAGTATATTTGTGTTCAAAATAATCGAATATAAACAGAAAGTCAAGCGAAATTGGGGCGAAAGTGGTCGTGGTAGTGGCATCAGGCAACAGACGTCTCTACCACGACCGCGATACCAGCTGCGCCTGCAACCGGGTCCTCTTTTTTGTCCATGTTGCTGATTTATAACGTGAGCTTACGCAGATTATGTCTTATGGTTGTACACATTCGTCGAGATTCAGGGAGAATGGGAAATGAAGATCAAGCGGTTTATTGTTTCACTGATCGTCCTGGTATGTCTCCAAAGTACTCACAGCTCGGCAGACCTGAGGTTCGCTGTCCTATGTGACAGCAGAAGCTTTCCAGAATATGCCAAGTGCAGCGAAAACAACGGCGGGGTCTCTCTCTCCTTGGGGGTGGTGGTCGAAGACATTGTGGACAAGCACAAGTCCGGGGCAATCGGCCTCATGCTCTTTCCAGGCGACATGATTGCCGGATACTATATGAGAGACGCTTCATCCATTGCTGAATGCAATAGACAGAGCCTGACGCGCTGGCGAGAAATAGTCGGACCGGTTCTGAGTGCAGGAATAGCGCTGCGCGTAACGGTCGGGAATCACGAAGTCTTGGGTTTTCAGCCTTCGTGGGCCAACATCCTGTCCGGCAAGAATCGGCCGTACACTCCGGAGTTAGCCAATTTTGCGGTGTTCAAAGAAGTGCTGGGAGACATGCTTGCGGGCAATCCGGGACCCACCTCCGATATGGGGCTCACCTACTCATTTGACCTGGATGATTGTCACTTTGCGGTCCTGACCGCTTACACCATGTACGAGAACAACTCGTTTTCAAACGAGACAATAAAATGGCTGGAGAACGACCTGGGAAAAGCGCAGGCTGAAAGGAGAAAAATCTTCGTAGTATCCCATCCACCTGCTTTTCCAGGTGGCGGCCATATGTGGGATTCCCTGCCTTTCTACGATCCCCAGTACGACTGGGACGGCTATGACGGCCGCTTCGGAATCGATCACCGGACAGAACGGGACCGCTTCTGGAATATCCTCAAGAAGCACGGGGTAATAGCCTATTTTTGCGGACACGAGCACAATATCCAGGTGCAGCAGGTGGAGGGGGTATGGCATGTTATCTCCGGCGGGCTGACGCCGAAGCTCTACCCATTGAACGGATCAGAAAATGATAAGAGAAAAAACACGATTCTCTACAACGGCGAATTCCAGAACCAGCGCGCTTCCGTGAATTGGCCTTGGAACAACGGAAGAAAATCCTACGCGGGCTGGTGTCTCGTTAACGTCCAGAGTGACAAGGTGACCATGGAAGTATTCGGTTCAGAAAAGCCACCGAAGAACAAGTCCGAAATGGACCTTCTCAAGGTCTTCGAATTGTGGAAGACCGTGCCGGAAAAATGAAAATGCCTGATAACAACCAGCGAAGCGAAAAAACCAATAAGCCCTTATTCATTGTCTTCGAGGGAATAGACGGCTCCGGGAAGAGCACTCAGGCGAGAATGCTTGCCGATTACCTGACTTCCAGGGGCTTGCCGGTGCTTCTGACTGCCGAACCTTCCGAAGGACCGATAGGGAGTCAGATCAGATCCCTTAAATGTCGAGCGGAACCAGAAGAAGAAGCGCGACTGTTCACGGAAGATCGCGAAGACCACCTGCGCCGCACGATAATTCCAGCCTTGGAACAGGGCTCAACCGTGATTTGTGACAGATACGTGTATTCATCCGCTGCTTACCAGGGCGCCCGCGGCATACCCGTCGAGCGGATCTTGGCCGAGAATGGCGCTTTCGCTATGCCTGCCGACGTGACCTTTCTTATCGAAATTGACGTGGATACGGCCATGAAAAGAATCGCATCAGGAAGGGCCAACACATTCACGACTTTTGAGATACGCTCGGACCTTGAGAAAGTGGATAAGATTTACAGAAGCTTGATCGATCCTCACATAATCAGGATCGACGGGTCAGGTTCACCGGAACAGGTGCACAAACTTATTCAGGAAGGGTTGAATGACCTTGGCTGCCCGTAGGTGCTTTCAGAGATCGTAAATCCTATATCTACTGAATAGCATCATTTTGTGGCTTTAAGGTATTGACAATTCGCTATTTTTTCTGTTATTATTGCATTGAATGGATTAAGAGTCGTTATTCGAGGAGAGATCATGCGCTCCATTTTGTCTGTAATCATAGTCATCTTGGCTGGATTATTGCTTTTTTCCAGCATTGCCTTCGGTGCGGACTACAACTCCAGATTCGTGAAGAACTATCCGCCGGGGTTCAATGGGATGTACTACTACGCGGAAAGATTCTTTGACAAAACGCCCGCGCCCCGATCGGAGGAGTACCGCTGGGACAAGTTTACATCCAGACTCAACAATATTAGCTATCCTTTCTTGCCGCAACCGTATCCGTGGGATTACGGGAACGGCCGCACCTTTAGTCTGCCGGATTACAACGCCAATAACTGGTAATTCATCCACGTGAGCCCCTAATTGGCTGGGAATTCCTCTGGGACTCATTCCCCAGAGGGGTCTCCCAGAATTTTTTCTGAAGCCCCACGCCCCATAGAATCCTGAATCCAGCGCGTGCTATAATTGCATAATACCTATTTTCGTAATAGGGGACGCAGTCTGAGGTTGTTTGGCATGGCGGAGAGAGAGGGATTCGAACCCTCGGAACACCTTGTGGGCATTCACGCGATTTCCAGTCGCGCCCCTTCGGCCACTCGGGCATCTCTCCAGGACAATCCAAAAATCTTAAACCATGAGTGTGCCCCCGGTCAAGGAGATTTCCGATGGTAAACGAGGAGCACGGAGATTTTCACAGCGGATTCGTTGCATTAGCGGGCCGCCCCAATGTTGGGAAATCCACCTTGGTGAATCGAATACTCGGCCGAGAGTTGTCCATAGTCACCCCCAAAGCTCAAACCACGAGAAACAGGATTACTGCAATTCACTCAATGCCGCACGCTCAGCTGGTGCTCCAGGACATTCCCGGGATTCACGATCCCAAGACGCCTCTCAATCGGGCCCTTGTAGCTACCGCGGTGAAAACCCTTGAACATGCCGACGTCATTCTTCTGATCGTGGAGCCGTCAGAAAGGGTTCATAATGAAGATCGAACGATTACTGACTTGATAAAAAAGTCCGGCACGACATCGGTTTTGGCCATTAACAAGATCGATACTGTCAAGCCGGCTGCTCTGCTCCCGGTCATAGACGCGTACTCCAAAATCCACGAATTCTCCGAGGTAATTCCGATAAGCGCGCTTCACGGCGGAGGCGTTCCGGAACTCGTGGACGTCCTGGTGAAGCTGCTTCCGGTGGGGGAGCCACTTTTCCCTGAAGATGATGTGAGCGACCTGCCTGTGCGTTTCTTCGTGGCTGAAATAGTCCGGGAACAGATAACCAAGAAAACCGGCGAAGAGGTTCCTTACAAGACTACTGTGGTTGTGGAGTCTTTCCAAGAACAGGAAGGCAGAATACTGATACACGCGGATATTCACACGGAACGAGACAGCCAAAAGAAGATCCTTGTGGGAAAAGGCGGGAAAATGATCAAAGAGATCGGAATAGCCTCAAGGAAGAAGATCGAAGAATTCCTGGAATCGCCAGTGCGATTGGAGCTATTCGTAAAGGTGACCCCCAACTGGACCCGCAACGATAGAATGCTCAGAGAATTCGGGTACGTTTAGCGCTCGAATCCGTCAACTCAGTGCCGAATTACAGGCGACGCTTTTGACTTTTGTGGCCGCTGCCGAAAGTAGTGTCGGGTAGTCTGCGCGGAAGGCCGAAAGATTGTCATCGCGAGCGCATAGCCTCAAGCAATCTTCCGTTAGATAAAACCGACATTGCTTCGGAGTGTCACTCCTCGCAATGACATGGTTATAGCAGTTGCCAAAAATAGTGTCCCTTTCCTCGTCATTCCGGCGAAGGCAGGAATCCAGTCTTCTCAACAGACCCTGGACCCCGGCTTTTACCTGAAAATACCCCTGCCCGGGTACACCGAGGGGTTTCGGGGTTGGGCTTTCGGGGGATTGCATGACGAACGACCCGTGGGGGACGTTCAGGCAAAGGCCGGAATCCAGGATTTCAGTACCCTCTTGTCCCCGGCTTCCACCGGCGTGACGGTACGAGTTGCCTGGTTCTTTACGAAAGCTCCAGGAACCTGCCGGCAGATCCGAATGACTCTAACCACGCACAAAGAGCTCGGATTTCTAATGCAAACCAGAACGGCACGATTCACCTTCGAGCTTGAATTCCGAGACACCCTCTTGAGGATTGCCCCGATTCATTCTGAATTCAAACTTGTGTGACCCGCAAACAACTATCGATTGAGCGCCAAGCCCTTGTGCTTGGATTTCTTCTTTCCGGCATCTTTCGGCTTGGTCTGCGATTGGCCCTGAGCAGCAGGCTCTGCTCCTTCCACTTGTGATTGCAGCCGGTCAACTGACAGTTTCAGCTTCTCCAATTCCTTACTGATCGACTCTGTGTGGCCGACCAATTTCTCCGAGAGGTCAACGGGAATTGACTGCGCCAGGGAACTTAGGTTGGCCATGGATGATTTGAGGTTATCCAATTCCACTTCCATGCGACTGGCCGTTTCCAACGGAGTAAAGGTTTCGGTCCTTGATTGAAGAGCAGTCAGATTGTCGTTCACGCCCTGCAATTTTGCCTCTATTTCTCTAATCGCTGCCTGGAGACTGTCTATCGTTCCTTTGGACGCGTAAGCATCGAGTCCGGACTGCACTTTCGTCAAATCATTTTTCAACAAGTTGAAACTGTCGCGCATAGTCTGCAGCCCAGCCTGAAGCTGCTCCACTGCGTCCCTGGAAGCCACAGATTCCAGTCTTACCGAGATCTCGCCCGGAATTTGCTTGAGTCCGGCCAGATCCTTGGCCAACGTCTCCGAAGCTGATTCCAGTCGTGAAACAGCCTGGCTCGAAGCGAATGATCCAAGTTCCCTCTGGATTTTTTCGAGATCTTCCCTGAGGCTATTCAGTTCGCTTCCTACCGGCTGGAGACCTCTGGTCAGAAGTTCGGGCAGCTCATTGTGGTTTATTCCCTCGATCCGCATACGAAGTTTTGATAAGGCTTCTTCTGCAGAAGAGATCCTCGCGTTCACGGGCTCGAGCATTCTTGTTCTGGGGTTTTGCGATTCAAGCGCATCTATTCTTGCTATTTGACGTTGAATTTCAAAAACTGCTGCTCTGAGGTGCGCCAAGTCGCTGGCGACCGGTTCCAGGTTCTGCTTGACCGCTTTGGATATTTCACCTGCGGGGACCGCTCCTCGCCTATCAAGGAAGGAGCCGATCTGGTTTCTATAACGACTCACCATCCACAACAAGAACACGAACCCGAGAAAAGGCCAGTCAAGAAGGTTGCCGATGAGCTTTCCTGTAAGTACGACTAGTTGTCCTATGATGTCGGTCATTTTTCACTCCTGATCGGATCGATTTATTGTTCCGGAACCGCAGCGTTCAACTGAGGTTAGTAGCACGGGGCTCGGTGACTGCGATATCGACCGCGAAGAATATTACGTATTTAGCGAATCTCAAAGAAAAAAATTTCGCCTTGCCGCCGGAACATCGATGGATATTTTAGAAGAAGAGGTGAACGCCTATAAGGGACGAGACATTGACCAGCGGGGAGATGAAGATGAGAGCATATTTAGAGAAGATATTTGTAATGTTAGCTGTTTCGGTGTTCGTGGTTCAAATCGGAGTCGCTCAGGCCGAGACCTCTAAGCCATCTGCTATTCCGAGCACGAATATCGCGGCAGCGGATAACGTTGTAACCTTAAATCCATCAGATGTGCCTGCATTACAGGTTCATCGGAGATATCGATATCGGGCATATCCCTATTATTACGGATACTATCCGTATTATTACAGTTACGGATATTCCTCCTACCCATACAGCTACAGGGCTTATCCGTACTATTACAGGGCGTACCCGTATCGCAGGTCTTATAGGCCGCATGCCAGGGGTTGGTAAGGCCTTCCTGTGGAGGCGGGTAGCGCCGCCTTCACAAAGTGGATTGAATCATTCCGATTAACCTAAAGGCACTAAGTCCTGCTTATTCAATCACGTACGTTCTTCAGCCTCTTCCCCGAGAGTTCTGAGAAAAGTCGAAATGAAAAATCTGGCAGCGAGGCCGTTCAGGATGCCGGTTCCAAGTGCGGTGGCAAGCAGCAGAGGAAATAACAAAAAGACTCCTTCATTTCGGATCAACACTATGTACGCAACGACTAGCTGTGCCGCGTTGTGGGCCACAGCCCCCATCAGGCTAACCCCGACCTCGGAGAACAATCGATTTCCGAACCTGTGGGCGAATCCCATGGCCAGGATCGCGAATAATCCTCCGGACAACGACAGCAGAAAAGCTGGAGAACCAAAAAGGCCTGAAGCAAGAGAGCCCAGAAAAATCCTGCCCAGGGTTACAACAAGCGCATCCTGGAACCCAAACAAGTATAGTGTGGAAAGCCCGATTATGTTGGCGAAACCGAACCTGAACCACACGAACGTCAAGGGGAGAAGCGATTCCGCCGTATGAATCACCGTAGCAAGGGCAAGTAACAACGCCAATCTGGCAAGCCTCTGAACACCACCCGTCATCTGCTCACCGCGTCCAGGCCATTATGGAATTCTTTTCCCACCCCTACGACCACTTCATTGGGCAGACAGATCAGGCAGCCCCCTTCGCTTCCGAAATGACCCATCTGTATGCAGGTTTTATTAAGACACGGCGATGATTTTATCCTGACTTTTCCAGACTTTATCTCTACGGATGTGACGCCCAGGGGTCCAGCAACGTCCAGGATACGATCTTCACTGAGCGAATATCTCCCGAGGATCTTCTCGCCGGAACGTATTTCTACGTCCGCCGCGCCGGACAAAACCCATCGCGGAACAAAAAAAAATGAGGAGACCGTGAGGACAAACAAAAATCCGATCAGGATCTTGTCTGCCGTGGTGGTGCGGAGTTGTGGTGTCATTTATCCAGGGAATTTTAGGGTCAAGATCTTATTTTTGCAATAGACCGGTGATTATGCCGAGCCCGAACCGGATCAAGGTTCCGCCGCAATCCCTACGGTCCGGTGAGCAAGGCTGAGTACCAGTCTTTGGTGACCCATGCCGCCAACACCTGATGTGCAACCCAGCCTTTTCAATATCCCCTACATACCGGCTTGTGGGGAGATAACACCCGGGCTGATGGAGTTTTCGGCAAATCAACGGCATTGCCGTTGACGTTTTCGATACGTGTTCAACGGACCGGAGTGAACGATCAGTTTTGCAGTATGGAGTGTATCCAGAGGAGCAGCTTCACTCTGTCTCAGACAGAAATACAAGAACAAAATTCTTTATTCTTCTTGCATCATGGCGGGATTTCCGTATAAATATCGTTAGGCGAAATCCGTGGACTGACCATCGGGTACAAGGCGGTTATAATGAAATGCCCTACCTGCGGCGCCATAGACGACAGAGTGATCGACTCCCGCCTCGGCAAAGAAAACACTGTAATTAGGCGAAGACGGGAGTGTTTAAGCTGCAAGAAAAGATTCACAACTTATGAGAGAATAGAAGAGATTCTGCCGTACGTCATCAAGAAGGACGGACGCCGTGAATCCTTCGACCGCCGAAAGATAGTGGAAGGCATGCGCCGAGCGTGCGAAAAACGACCCGTCAGCATCGACAGAATCGATGCAGTAGCGGACGCGATCGAACAAGAGCTTATGGAACGACCGGAAAAGGAGATAAGCGTCCAGTACATAGGCGAACGCGTCATGCAGGAACTTCAACTGCTGGACGACGTGGCTTATGTAAGGTTTGCATCTGTTTATCGTTCTTTCCGGGACATAGAAGAATTCATGAAAGAAATAAAGGAACTATATGAACTCAAGGAAGCCCGGGAGCAACGCCGCTCTCAGGACGGCCCCCCGGAAGAAAACCGAGCAGTCTAAGATTCCCGTTGAAGCAGCGAGCTTCATGTCGCTAGCCCTCCAGCTCGCAAGGCGCGGCTTGGGGCGAACTTCGCCCAATCCCGCAGTCGGGGCAGTGATCGTAAAAGATGGGAAGATCGTTGGAAAGGGCTATCATCGCGCGGCAGGCGAGCCCCATGCCGAGGTAGAAGCTATACGCGCTGCAGGATCCGAAGCGCGAGGTGCCGAACTGTTCGTGACACTTGAACCCTGCAATCATCACGGCCGCACGCCTCCCTGTGTGGAAGCCATACTGGATGCGGGGATATCAAAGGTATGGTACGGAATGGACGACCCCAACCCGGGAGTCACCGGAGGAGGCGCAAAAAGACTCAGAGAAGCCGGGGTCGAGGCTGTGGGACATGTGTTCGAAGATCGTTGCCGCAGGCTCAATGAGATTTACCTGCTAAACATTACTCAGCGTCGTCCTTTTGTCTTCTTGAAACTCGCCATGAGCCTGGATGGCCGCATCGCCACTCGTACGGGTCATTCGCAATGGATAACTTCCGATGCATCTCGCCGCAAGGTTCACAGGCTGAGAGATCGCGTTTCGGCCATCATGGTGGGTGTAGAGACTGTTATCGCTGACAACCCCTTACTTACCACGAGACTGCCTGGCGGCAGAGGCAGAGATCCCATCCGCATAATCGCAGACTCCAATCTGAGAACCCCTGTGGAGTCATCTATTTTCAATCAGTCCAGTACTGCAGGGGTCATTATCGCAAGCAGAAAAGATCCTCCTCTGGACAAGAAATACAAGCTGGAATCGCGGGGAGCGAAGATACTTCGGACCTCCGGCGTAGACCGCGTGGACCTCCGGGACATGCTTAATCGCCTCTATCAGATCGGAATCACTTCCTTATTGATCGAGGGGGGAGCCGGGCTTGCCTGGGGCGCCTTCGAGGCAGGAGTCGTGGATCGCTGTCTTTTCTTTTATGCTCCAATTATTATAGGTGGATCGAATGCTCCGTCAGGAGTCGAGGGCATAGGCATCAGCAAGCTCGATGAAGCGCCCAGACTCGCTGAAGTAAAGGCGTTTCGAGTAGGCCCAGACCTTCTATTGGACGGAAAAGTGAGCTATCCGACGCCGGGCCTTCGATTGAGCCAGAAATAGTTTCCAGGAATTGCTCATGATATTACAGATTAACGATACTCATCCCCAGCCGAGACAAATAGCGAAAGTTGTGCAGATACTTCGATCCGATGGAGTGATAATCTATCCCACGGACACGGTTTACGGGCTTGGATGCGACATCCATAGCAAGAAAGCCCTGGACAAGGTGCGACGAATAAAAAAGATGGATGACAAGAGGCCATTGTCGTTTGTCTTCGCGGACCTTAAATCCATCGCCCAGTACGCTCAGGTTGAGGACAGCGATTACAAGATATTGCGCAGATACTTGCCCGGACCCTACACCTTCGTGTTGAAAGCCACACGACTCGTCCCCAGAATAGTGCTCACCAAAAGAAATGAGGTGGGAATCAGAATCCCGGACAACAAAGTCTGTCAAGCTCTTGTGACTGAGCTTGGGAATCCGATTTTGAGCTCCTCCGTGAGGCTTCCTGACGAGGAGCTGTTGTGGGATCCCAAGGAGATCGAGAAGATTTACAAAGGCCAAGTGGAGCTTGTAATAGATGCAGGGACGTTCATGCCCGAGCCTTCATCAGTAATCAGCCTTGTGGACGAGGCTCCGGTGGTGCTCCGCGAGGGCAAAGGCGACGTGACGCCGTTCCTTTAATCTGCCCCTATTGTTTAGTTGCACCGTGTGCTTCCAGCGTAGTTCCACTATCTTCGAGGCGCCTCAGTCTTGTGCCCGTTTCAGGGCCGTCCAGCCGTGTTTGTCCTCTGCGTTGACATAAGCACCTTTTTGCAGAGAGTTTTTGACAAGTGCTGAATTCCCGTCCTTTGTTGCTTCTATTAGTTGCATAGTGGTCCGCTGTGTCCGCCGCGATCGCAACCAGTGGCAGTATCAAAATCAGAAGCACGGCAGGCCACCACCTTGGAATCATGCTAATATAATGGTATTTCTCAGAGATCTCCAGTTCAGAAGCTAATGGCAGGCTGAAAAGCCTGCCCCACATGCCTATTGTTCAGCCATTCGCGGATTTTCCGCAGCCTGTCCTCTGCTCTCATAATTGAGATCAAACCACCCCTAGTCTTGTTCTATGTTTTTTCATCGTGCCGAGTGTTTTCCTTCCTGCCATTTCAACAACTGAGCCAGAAGTACAGCGTCTTTTCTCGAACTTCCCACATTCTTCAAAATTTCGTCGCGGCCGCGCTTCCCGCGGGAGTGCGCATCATCCGGGTTGGATAGTATCTGGGAGCACAATCGAACAATGTCGTCAGCTCCGTTGACCTGAATTCCCGCCCCCGCTGCAACAAGCACGTCTCGAGCATCACGGAAATCCTCCATCGATGGTCCGAACAGCACCACTTTGCCCCATGCGGCGGGCTCAAGGATATTTTGGCCACCTCTCGGGACCAGCGATCCCCCCATGAATACAACAGATGCCAACGAAAATATTTGGAACAATTCGCCGATCCTATCCACCACTACCACCGGGGTATCGTTTCTTTTTTTCCCTGTGTCGGCGGAGCTCCTCAGGAAAGGAGCTTTCATCCCGCGGTCCATCATCGCCGCGATGATCTGGGGCGTCCGCTCGATGTGCCTCGGAACAACTACGAGAATCAGTTGAGGGAATCTTTCGGCCAGGACGTTGTAAGCGTCCAGGACGATCTCGTATTCGCCAGGATGCACGCTGCCGGCCACCATGACCATCTCAGAGCCCTCAAGTCCGAGCATCTCCTTAATGCCGTTGCCTGCATCAGTTGGTAGTTTAGCAAGGGCTGCATCGAACTTGGTGTTCCCAGTAACTAGGATTCGATCCCCGGCCGCGCCCATCTCAGCGATGCGCTGGCCGTCGATTTCGGAAGACATAAGAAAAAGATCTATTTTTTCCAGAGTGGAAGAAAAAAAGCCTCGCATTCGTCTGTACCGCGGGAACGATCTATCCGAAATACGGCCGTTAGCAAGCGCAATGGCAGTCCCGTTGGCCTTGAGAATGTGAATCAGATTCGGCCAGAGCTCAGTCTCCATAAGCACGAACAGGTCCGGCCTGATTTTCCGCACAAGGGGTTTTAAGAACCTTGGAAAATCCAGCGGCAAATAAAGAAACCCATCTGCCTCGCCGATTAGTTCTCTGGCTTTTTGCTGACCGGTTTCTGTTCCGGTCGAGACGACCACAGCAGCATGGGGCATCAGTTCTTTGATGGCTTTTATCACCGGCCCCAGGGCCACGACCTCGCCCACGGACACAGCGTGGAACCACAGTCTGGGCTCAGTAAGTTTATCCGGGGCGAAATCCGACGGCAGGCTGCCAAGCTTCCCGAGCAGGGAGTTTCGATATTTTCCCTTGAGCAGTATCTGAGGCAGGTAATACGCTGCAAGTACAGGAGCGGCAACGGCGTGAATAAAAAAGTTGTAAGCAAGCAAACTCATAGCGTAGTGAGAAATCAATCCTTGTGAGATCGTTGAACATATCGAGGTAGTTCCGCATTAGTTTCGCGGTCTATCGAGCACATTATCACAGCATGCTTGTAAATGCTCATGACCAAATACGATGCCTTGGCCGAACGCGTGAGCAGATGAAGGATGGAATTAGGATTAAGCTAGGGCCGCTGCGGAGGACCGGGTCTCGCCGGTTCACAGATGTGAAGAGCTGCAAGATGCCGGTGCTACTCTTGGAGCAGTGCAGTCGCACGCTTAGCTGTCAGGCCGATCAGCGAATTCGCTTCAGAAGGTGTGCGTATAAATTCGTCATCGGCAATCTTCGGTCTTGGGCGAAAAAGTGGTTTCCAGCTTGAAATTCTTCTCCACGAGAAATGGATTTTGCTCCAATTGACTGATTTTGACGAGGGTCTTCCAACCACCCGGGACGGACTGGATTTCAAAGCGTCTGGGCAGCCAGCCGTCATCCCCTGTCTTGAATTCGGAAAAATCTGCTGTCAGGTCTATCTCACCAGTGGGATTGATCCGCACGAGTCGTTTCAAGTGCAGACTCTGGGGTTCCAACGTTGCCCCCCAAATCCTGCCTTGAAAGCTCATTCTCACGACAATCTTCTCGTTGTCTTTCGACAACAGCCGGTCAAAACGAACATCTTTCCATTGCAGCAAGATAAGGGGAATCAGAGCCTCGATTTCCGCGACGTCCGGAAATTTGCGGCCGAAGCATTCTTTCCCGCCTTTAATTATCTTGCTTTCGGATGGGATGTAGAGCTCGAAAAGGTTGGACTTGATGATCAGCTCGAAAAGGGAGTTTCCGCCGGGAGCCACGCCCTGGAACCTGAAATCGTTCGGGCGCCTGTACAGCAGGAACCCCTTCACGTCCTGTCGAGATTTTCCCTTGTCGTACTGGCTGGTGATGCTCATTACCGCTTTAAGAGCGGAGATGTTTTTCCCTTTTTTGGCCAAGGTTTCTTGTATTTGCTGCGGGTTGATCGCTGCCTCGGCCGCCATCGCGGTTAAGCTCCCCCCGAGCATGTAAATAGATACCACGAGCAGAACTATAGTGGATACCTGGGCAAGGCGTAGACGAAAGATGTTCTTTGGATTTCGATAGGTGTACGGTGCATTCATGGTGGATCTTTCTACCAGAGCCTCAGACAGGATGCAATGAAGATCCTCCGAAACCGACTCATTAGCCCCGACCGGTATCCTTGACCCTCGGTTTTCTGTGATGCACAATGTGCGACAGTTGTGCAAGCCCATGAGCAGGAGGTGGATATGACCTGGGTCACCGTGGACAAGGTCGCTCAATATGAGGATCAGAACGTGGAACTAAGAGGATGGATCGCTAACAGGCGGTCATCCGGGAAGATCCGCTTCTTACATCTCAGGGACGGACATGGTGTCATCCAGTGCGTAGTTATGGCGAACCAAGTGTCGCCGGAGGCTTTTGAACTTTCGGATAGGGTTCCTTACGAGTCGTCGGTAATTGTCCGCGGCACTGTGAAGAAGGAGCCGAGATCCCCGCTTGGATACGAGATCAGTGCAAATGAGGTCAGGCTCATAGCAGAGGCCGCTGACTACCCCATATCCAAGAAAGATCATGGCGTGGGGTTCCTTATGGACAACCGCCACCTCTGGATTAGATCCTCCAAGCAGAATGCTCTTTTGAAACTACGTTCGGTTGTCACCAACGCGGCGCGATCATTTTTTGATGAGCTGGGATTCGTGTCAGTGGAGGCTCCGGTGCTCACGCCTACTGCTTGCGAAGGCACAACTTCGCTCTTCGAGGTTGCCTACTTCGACAGATCCGCCTATCTGACGCAGTCAGGACAGCTATACGGCGAGGCTGCGGCCATGGCATTGGGCCAAATATGCGTGTACGGTCCGACCTTTAGAGCGGAAAAATCCAAGACTCGGCGGCACCTGACGGAATTCTGGATGATTGAACCGGAAATGGCTTTTTGGGAATTGCCCGAGACTATAGACCTCGCAGAAAAAATGATATGCAGAATAGTGGAGGCTGCCCTCGAGAAGTGTTCAACTCAGCTAAAGACTCTGGAAAGGGATACCGCCTCATTGGAAAAAGCAGTACCGCCGTTTCCAAGAATAACCTATTCCCGTGCAGTTGAGATTCTGAAGGAAAAAGGAGTGGAATTCAATTGGGGGGACGATTTCGGCGCGGATGAGGAAGCCGTACTGTCCCAGTCTTTCGATAAACCGGTCTTTGTCACCCATTATCCGGCTGACATTAAAGCATTCTACATGAAACGAGAACCTCAGAATCCCAAACTCGCGCTTGCCGTGGATCTGCTGGCTCCGGAAGGGTACGGAGAAATCATAGGCGGAGGGCAACGAGAGGACTCTCTTGAAATGCTGGAACATAGGATCGCCGAACACGGACTTCCACGCGAACCCCTGGAATGGTACCTGGACCTGAGAAGGTACGGTTCTGTGCCGCATGCGGGTTTCGGCCTCGGAATCGAGCGCGCCGTCACCTGGATAGCTGGTATACACCATGTCAGAGAGACAATCGCTTTCCCGAGGTTAATGGATCGGCTTTATCCCTAGAGATATCAGTGACTGCTCAAGCTGCAAGGGGCACACAGGAGATGCCGGGATTTTGGAATTCAACTGATGGCCCGGAGGAGTTACAGGTCCAGCAGGTCTTTGGTGAATTCTTCATCCACCGCTTGGGAGTCCATTGAGTGAATTCTTATCAGATGACGCAGGTGAATCAGACTGTCCAGATCTATCTTCGTGAATTGCACTGCCATTCCTTTTTCGTCGACTCGCCTGATCTCCGCGTCCACTTCTATGGACAAAAAGCTTGCAGGTCCGGAAAGCTCTATTTTCAGAGTGCAGGGAGTGTTCTCCGGCAGGGTTTCGTCAAGGTAAAAGTAAGCCCCCCCGAGGCTGATATCCCGCATCTGCTCGGAAAGAACACTCTTGTATTCAGTGATTACTCGTACGCGCGTGGAGAAAGGGACACGAGTAAACTTTCTTTTTTCCTCATTCCGCATACGTCTAACCGCTTTTATCGCTTTGTCATGGCCTTATTTCGGGCGCAAACGAAATTCTCTCAAACTACAATCGGCGTATTGATAAAAACGCATTTTTCTACGTTTGACCCCTTCGCGAATCCGAAGAAAGGGAATGCCCCGCTGAGATAGGACCGGTTCGCACCGGCCCGACCCATTCGTGAGCCAACTGGCCGCTGTCACTTGGGAGCAAGGACCATCGTCATGTTCCGCCCCTCAAACTTCGCAGGCTGCTCAATTTGAGCGTCATTCCCCACCAGCTCGAGCAGCTTGTCCATCAACATGCGGGCTTGTTCGGGATGCGTAATTTCCCGTCCTCTGAACATGATTGTGACTTTTACTTTGCAGTCCTCAGAAATGAACCTCTTGAGCCTTTTCACCTTGTAATCCAGGTCATGCTCTTCTGTTTTTGGCCTGAGCTTGATCTCTTTGAGAATTACAGTGGCCTGTTTTTTCTTTCGCTCGTGTTCTTTCTTACTCTCTTCGTACCGGAATTTGCCGTAGTCCATGATTTTGCATACTGGTGGGTCAACGCCTGGTGCTACTTCGACCAGGTCGAGACCGAACTCCTCGGCTCGCCGAAGGGCGTCCGAGACATCCAGTATGCCCAATTGTTCTCCATCAGGTGAAATCACTCGAATTTTCGGCGCGCGGATCCTCTGATTCACTCGAACCTTAGGTTCTGCGACCACGGGCCCCCTCGGCCTTCCTTTCATGCAAAAAGCCCCCTGGATAATAACCCCTCAGAGTTAGCTGTCGAACATTTCGTGGCACTCATACCCGCCTCCGGACCTCGTCACGAAAGAGGGCCAAAAAGTCTTCGGCTGAAAATGCGTTTGAGGAATCCTCGCCCCTTCTACGGACCGCAAGGGTACGATTTTCCACTTCTTTATCGCCAATTACAATCATGAACGGGATTTTTTGATTTCGGGCCTCACGAATTTTGAACCCGATTTTCTCATTACGAAGATCCGCTTCGAGCCTAACGCCTTCATTCTTCAGAATTTCAGCCATTTCCTCTGCATAAGGGCGTTGCTTGTCGGTAATTGTCATCAACACTACCTGGACAGGGGCCAGCCACAGCGGGAAAGCTCCAGCGTAATGCTCTATCAGCACTCCTATGAATCTCTCGATGGCGCCCAGTACCACACGATGAATCATGACCGGTCTTTTTCGCTCCCCGTCCGAGTCAGCGTAAGTCAGATCGAATCGATCCGGCAGCGTGAAATCGCACTGTATGGTAGCGCATTGCCACGACCTGGAGAGTGCATCCTTCAGCTTAATATCTATTTTCGGGCCATAAAACGCTCCGTCTCCTTCGTTTACCTCGTAGGGGGCGTTGAGCGCCTTCAGCGCATTCTCCAGCGCCTTTGTGGCACGTTCCCAAGCTTCATCCGATCCGATGGATTTCTCAGGTCTGGTACTGAGCTCCATCGTATATTCGAATCCGAATATTTCCATCACTTCACGGACGAAGTTTATTATCCCAAGTATCTCACTGTTGAGCTGATCCGGGGAGCACAGTATGTGAGCATCATCTTGCGTGAACTGTCTGACCCTGAGCAGACCGTGGAGCACTCCGCTTTTTTCGTGCCTGTGAACTGTGCCGAGCTCGAAATACCTC
>JACRDE010000441.1 GCA_016212935.1 Desulfomonile tiedjei
GAACGGCCCTCATCATCATGACTCCAGACCCGAAAACCGCTCAGGAAGTAACAGTCGCAATTGAGAAAAAAGCAATGCTGGAACACGGGGCCATGTTCTCATTTGCCATGACATTGTGTGTCCAGTGCGATGAATGCGCATTCCCGGAGCCTTGTCGCTTTCCCCATCTTGCACGGCCGGCCCCCGACGGATTGGGAATAGACATAGAACAAACCGTATCTCCCCTGGGGTTCAAAGTGGAATTCGACTCGCAGGGAAACCTGTTACCGGCTTGGTATAGCATAGTTCTTCTTGACTGACAGGTCATTGCTAAGGTATAAGAACGCTATAGGCAGTTTCTATGAGATAGTTGTCTGAAATGGCGAGACGAAACAGTGAACTGACTGATACCATTTCGCATTCAAACGAGTGAGTATCGGTGAATGCATTATATACAAGAAAAGTTCCGCCAATTTTACTGATTTAAAATCGAATTCGTATGAGATCCGGAATCGGGCTCACTTCCCGCGCTTATCGGCCACAACAGGCCATAACCCCTTCAAGGAAAAGCCATGAAAATAACTCAAGTGGCAGGGTTTCTCGGTTGCGGAAAAACCACCCTGATGTTGAGGCTCTCGCGAGAACTGGCTGGAGCAGACAGAAAGATCGCCCTGGTGGTCAACGAGATAGGCGAGATCCCGGTAGATGGCAAAGTCATCGAGGAAAGCGGAATGAGAGTTAAAGACATCGGCGGAGGCTGCATCTGTTGTGAAGTGGCCTCCACCTTTGCCAAGACCGTTTACGGGCTGTACAAGGATTTCAACCCGGACCACGTGCTCGTGGAACCGACCGGAGTAGCAGTCCCACATCAGGTCAAAATGGCCGCGCGCATGAGCGGCCGTGATGCCAAAATCATCATGGGGCCGGCCATAGTCCTTTTCGACGCAACCCGCCCGGGGGAACTGCTTGACATGGATATGCTCGGGCAGCTTGTAACAACTCAGGTGAAGGATGCGGACGTGGTTGCAATCAGCAAAGTAGATGCAGTAGACGAAAGCCAGCTGGAAACCACTACCGATAAAATACGCGAATTGAACGCATCTGCGGAAATACTCAGATTGTCCTCATTTACAGGACTAGGGCTGAAGAGGATTCAAGAGATCATCCTTCAATGGAAGGGGTAAGACATGGACACTCCCAAAAGGCAGGACCCAGGATGCTATACTGAACATGGCGTGAGCGGGTACGGGATTGCGGTGAAGCTGTCTCATCCCACAGCCACGGAGGAGGCGGAAATCAAATCCATGGCCGAAGAGATGATGCTGAATATAGCAGAGAAATGTATGGCCAGAGGAGCAAGGTGTATTGGGCACATCAAGTCCCACGTGCGAACGGACGCCGGCACCCTGAAGGCCGACACGATCGGAGTGAATCACGGAGCGTTCTCCTCAGGCAGTCTTGACCATGCAGTCGCCGACTTGTACATGGCTGTGAACAGCATCGTTCAGGGAATCCATCAGGAAGAAGTCAGGCATGCAACCTTGGAGGGCATCCACCAGGTGGCCGAGGCGCGTGGATGGTCCGTCCAAACGGAAAAAGAACACGCCTATTTTGACGAGTTCGACTTTACAGCATCTAAAGAGGATTACAAACGCCAACTGGAAGAACAGCTCGCTGCTATGGATCAACCCGAAAAGCCGGAAGAGGTGTGATTCGTGAGACTCGTGGCTGTGTCCGGTACTCAGGGTAGCGGAAAGTCCACCCTGATTCGGAGACTTGTTTCCGACCTGGTAACCCTCGGGAAGAGATGCGGAATAGTCGTTAACGAGGACGGCGAGGAAAAATACGAAGATGATTTCGTGATTTCTCGTGACGTTACCGTCAAGACTCTCCAGGGCGGGTGACTGGGATGTTCCCTGGCCGCAAGTTTCGCGGTTCTGATAAAAGAATTCCGGAGGAATGACAACCCGGATTTCCTTTTCATCGAGCCAGCCGGGATGGTGACCACCCAGGAACTTGTTGCGGCCTCAAAACTGGCGCAAAGAGATTGCAATTACGAGATCGGCCCTGTGATCACTCTCGTGAATGCCGAAGACTTCGAGTTTCTCTGGGAAGAGCGTCGCAACCTGCTGGTTGCACAGATGGAAGACGCGGACCTTGTCGCTCTGAGCCGGGCAGATCTACAGGAAAAAACGGTGCTAGGGAGAATCAAGACAGAGATCGAGCCCTTTTCCAAGGAAATAATAGAATTGAGCACTGCCAAAGGACAAGGCCTGGAGCGGGTCATGAACTTGCTCGATTCCCCTTGAGCGCAGCGGCGAACGCTCAATCCTTTCGGCGAGCTTGCAGGAGCACCGATCATTGAAGCAGGACATTGCAGCAGGAGGAACCATGGAGCGACGAATCTCTCCAGGGCAGTCCTTGATGCCCAAGCGGACACTGGAGCAATGGAAGGCGACGCGTAAGATCGCAGGACTTGTGATTGATTCCTTTCCCAGCAACTCGGCTATCGTTGACGAACACGGCGTGATCCGCGTCACCAATCGTGCGTGGAGAGAATTCGCCCGCGTCCACAACATGGAACACCCTGAAGCAATAGGGATGAATTATCTTAACTTGGCGGACTCGGCCACAGGTATTTGCTCGGAGATGGCGCGGGAGGCCGCCAACGGCATCAAAGAGGTGCTGAAAGGCTTCTCGACCGAGGTGATAGTTGATTACCCGTGCAAAGTGGCTGACGAGCAGCGATGGTTTCGTATGCACGCAACTCCGGTAAAAGGACTCGGGCCACTCAGGGTTGTTATAAGCCATCATGAAATAAACGCCGAGACATTCCAAGAAGATCGCATCGAGGCCCTGGAAAAAGAACTCAAATTCGAACGAGCGAATCAGGAGAGCGTAAGGACTGCCTTGAAGGTATTGCTCCAGCGGAGAGAAGAAGAGCGGCGGGAAACAGAAGAACGCGTGCTTTCAGGAATTCGGCAAGCCTTGCAACCGCACCTTGACAAGCTTCATAATACGCGTCTTGACTCAGACCAGAAGCGCCTCGTTTCAGCAATTCAGGCGCAGCTACATACTCTGGCGACTCAGTTCGGCTATAACCTGGCGGCGAAGCACTTGAATTTGACACCCCAGGAGATAAACGTAGCGAATCTGATCCTCGACGGCAAAGCAACCAAAGAGATAGCGGATGCATTGAATATCTCCATGAATGCTATAGAATTTCATCGGAAAAATATTAGAAAGAAACTTGGGATTCGCAACAAGAGGGTGAGCCTGCGTTGCCGTCTGCTTTCTCTTGAGCCAAGTTGCGTACATCAGCAATTCAATATGTGGAAAACTGATCGCCGCTAGCTATCAAGTAACAAGTTGAGCCATTCACTATTGATGTATTGCAGGTAATCAGTCACCTGCGTGCTTTAATGTTACAATGATAACCCGCAAAGTCGGCAAATTGCTGAATACGTCACCATTCAGAGCAATAATCCACGTGCATTACACATTTGCTACCTTGTTTTGTTGACATTTATGCTTTTCTTTACTGAGAAACAACGATTTCAGGGCGCTATGGTAGTTTATTCCTACCAGTCAATTACCGGAATTCACCCGTTTTCTATTTGATCGAATCGTGATAAATTTTATAGGAAAATGAGTTCGCGATTTTGGGACGCTGCGGGCAGGAATGTTTCGGAAGGGCGCAATCTCGCATCTCTCAGCCGGAGTTCCCGCTCCTTTTCGTCAGCTTTATGGAAATGTCGGTCACGTTCCTCTCTCTTCAACATCGGGCCCCAGATGTCGGTCCGAATCTCAGCACACCGGAGGTGAATATGACGCCGTTGGAAAGAGTTGCCACAACCCTACAGCACAAGGAACCCGATCGTGTTCCCGTGGCGCCGCTAGTCTGCGGGGCAGCCAGGAGGGTTTACGGGGTGACATACGCTGAATGGTCCCTGGACGGGGAAATCCAGGCGAAAAGCATGATCCAGGCTCAGGACCTCATCGGGTTCGACGGGATGCTCACGCTCGTGGATTTGTCGGTGGAAGCAGCTGATTTCGGACAGGAGATGGTTTACCCCACTGAGGACACGGCTCATCCCAACTATGACAATCCCTGGGTCAAGAATCCCGACTATTACGAAAAGATAGAGCGCATCGATCCAGCTAAAACCCCTAGAATGAAAGAGATGATTAAATATTGCGACATCCTGATGACTGAACGTGGCAGCACGGTGCCGGTCATGGGATTCGTGTACGGGCCGCTGGGAATTCTTTCAATGATGCGGGGAGCGGAAAACCTCTTCAGAGACTGCATGAAAAACAAAGAGCAAGTCATCAAGGGAATGGAAGTCGTCACCGACGTGCTGGTGGATTACATCCGACTCATGGCCAAGACTGGGGTCCACGGGATTGTTCTGGACACGCTGTTCGCGTCAAACACCATTATGAGCAAGAAACTATGGAAGGCCACCGAAGCGCCCTTCACCACAAGATTGGCCGATGCCATTCGCGAGAGCGGGTCAATGGTCATGGTCCACAATTGTGGTAACGGAGTACACTTCGACACGCAGATGGAGGCAATGTCCCCTGTCGCAATTTCATTTGCCTACACGCCGGACGGCTGCAAAGACATGGCTGACGCGAAAGCACAGTGGGGAGACAAGACTACTCTCATCGGGTACATCAGCCCTGCTCAGTACATGTACCTGGGGACTCCTGAACAAGTTAAGGAGGAATGCAAGAAACAGATTCAGGAGCTGGGAAAGGGCGGTGGATTCATCCTCGCCACTGGTTGCGAATTTCCTCCCAATGGCTCTCTGATGAACGCCATCGCTATGGTAGAGGCGGCGGAACTGTACGGCCGGTATCCGTTGACTTAACAATCGAACTTCCGGGAACCGAGCGGCACGGAATCGAGTGCCGCTTTCCCTTTTCACAAATATTTCCGGAGCATTTAAGTGCAACCGAAACCTGTCAATACAACGACAAAATCCCGGGAGTTGGCCATAGAAGATTACTTCGTCCGCGAGGAACCATTTTATGTGCCTGTAGACCGGGAAATCGAGCTTTTTGAAGCAGCTTTCAAACTGAAATTGCCGGTCATGCTCAAAGGACCTACAGGATGCGGGAAAACGCGATTTCTGGAACATATGGCGTGGAGGCTCTCACGACCCCTGGTGACCATCGCGTGTCACGAAGACCTCACTGCATCGGACCTGGTCGGAAGGTTCCTGCTAAAAGGCCAGGAAACCAAATGGTCTGACGGCCCGCTCAGCCTGGCCGTGAAACACGGCGCCCTCTGCTATTTGGACGAAGTGGTGGAAGCCCGGAAAGACACCACAGTGGTAATCCACCCTTTGACCGATGATCGGCGTATACTGCCTCAGGAAAAACGTGGGGTAGTCCTGGAAGCCCATCCGGATTTTCTTCTCGTCATTTCATACAACCCCGGGTACCAGAGCGTAACCAAGGATCTCAAACACTCGACCCGACAGAGATTCGTCGCCCTGGATTTCACCTATCCGCCCCCGGAAAAAGAGCGGACGATACTCATGGCTGAGGCCGAAATAGACGAAACTATGGCCGATCGACTGGTCAAGCTCGGGGAGATGGTACGGAATCTCAAGCAGCACGGGCTAGAGGAAGGTATCAGCACAAGGCTGCTGGTTTATGCAGGAAAACTGATTTCGTCCGGGTACGATCCTCGTCTCGCGTGTACGGCCGCTGTCACCCTGGCCATGACGGACGATCCGGATATGCAAGAAGCGATAGGAGAGATCGTCGCTGGGTTGTTTTGATGCAGGATGTGGTCAAAACAGGGAAGAATCGGGAGTCCCTCTTGCGAGCAGGTCATCCTTGATTATTCCTAGCTCGAATATGAGCTCCTGTATAGCAGTTGCCAAAAATGATGCCCGATTC
>JACRDE010000038.1 GCA_016212935.1 Desulfomonile tiedjei
GCTGGTTGCCGCGGCGCTAATCCAGTGTTTCTGGGAGGCGGTCTTATTGAACGAGTCCTAATCTGCTTGAGCGCGAAATTACTGGATCTCCAGTTGTCCAGGATCCCGGCCCAACTCCCCAATAGACCTCTCTCAATTTTCAAAATGCGATTTTGCTGATAACTATGGGTTAGAGACGGTGCAAGACTTAGGAAGCATCCGATAGCAACTCACATGACGAAAGACGTCACAATTGAGTGTGAAAACGTTTCGGTGGCGAGCGGTATCTGATACCAACCCCCACTGGGAAGTGACTTCACCACGGTGCAGGTTGCTATCAGTTCTCAGGAGAGCAGACACTGATGTACGTTCTTTTCGATCCTATGCCATTGTGGTTTATAATTACTTCGCTCCCCCTGCTAGTGGTGATTTTGATGGCCCTGGCAAAAGTCCACTTTGCGAAAAATCGCAGAGATGCGGAAACCGGGACATTTCCGTTGACGGAAATTCTGATACCCATTAAAGGGGAGTCTCCGGACCAGCAAGATATCCTGGAAAGCTTGCTCACTCAGAGCTACCCCAATTACGGAGTCACCTTCATCGTGGAGAGTGAAGATGATCCTGCTGCAGACCTCTTGAGCAAACTGTGCCAAAGGTATTCCAGGGGCCGGATCATTGTGAGCGAACTCGCTACGAGTTGCGCGCAGAAGAATCAAAATCTAATTGCTGGAATTAAGGCTCTAGACCCAGATACTGAAATCGTGGTGTTCTGTGACAGCACAAATGTGGCGGACCCTGATTGGCTCGGTCGCTTTACTGGTCCCATCAGACGAGGTGACTGTGAGGTACTGACCACTTTCCGGGCATTTCGGCCGGAACCTGAGACCGTAGGAGGAGTGAGTCAGGCGATCTACGCAGCCTTTGTACTGACCCTGGTGCTCCTAGGCCCCAGACCATGGGGTGGTGGAACAGCAATTCGCCGTGAGGTGCTCGATCGGCTGAATGTTGTGGATACGTGGTCGCACACTGTAGTGGATGATCTTGTCTTAGGTAATCTGTTGGGCAGAACCGGCATCAAAATCTACATGGATCCCGGAAGCATCTTGACATCACCGCTGAAGAAACAGACCATCACAGGTTTTTTAGGCTATCTTGACAGGCAGATTCTCTTTCCAAAATTCACCAATCCCGAGATTTGGCTTGCGACTTTGATCGTTCACCTCAATATCACCATGGCTCTGTTGGGGGCCATGGTGACTGTTGCCTTCTATTCGGTCGGGCTGGTCAGCAATTCCGCCGGAATCTCGTCAATGCACTTTCTAGTCGCTATGATTCTTATCGGCTTGCTCCTGAGGAACATCAACCCATTCTATATTACTGTGAGAAACTGGTTTATCGGATTTTTGCCCTGCGTCTTATTAGCGGCTTTCGTCTTTTTGAGATCCATCTTCAGGAGCTATATCGACTGGCATGGCAGAAGGTATTACCCTGGAAAGGGCGGGATTGTTCTCGAGACGAGGTATGTGAAGCCCTGAAGCTGCGTCCTGATCCTAATTGTTGTCGGGCTCCTGCGGATGGCAACACTTCAGTCACGTGCGATAAGTTGTCGTTGCGAGCGCAGCCAAGCAATCTCAGATTGTTAATTATTGAGATTACTTCTAATCTACGACCCTCCCAACGGCAATCAAGAATCGTCAGCTGCCCAGAGCAAGCGAATGCTTGCGAGGAAGTCAATTTTTTGCTATCGTGTCAGCGTCATGTTAGTGTATTGATTAAACTGTCTAATTCTCCTCCTGGTCGCAGCCGCGACTCAAGAGACGATCCCATTTCCTTGGCATATGAGAGGCTTCCAGGCATCACGTAACCGAAGGCAGACGCTTGAATACTATATCCTAAGCCCATCGTCGCCTTCGATTCGTTGAACTCTGCCTGGAAAAGATGGTTGTCTGCCCTTGGGGATGCCGTGAAATGCGTGTACCCCGTTCACTCCAGCATTGGTCGGATGGGGTGAGCATCAGTGGCGCAAACTTAACGCCAAATTGATTGGCTTCAAGCTCCCTGATAGGCCAGAGTAATAGCCACAGCCCCATTTGCGAAAGGAGTGGTTTCGGTGTGTTATCTGCAACTCCCCCTGGTTCTTGTTCATACAAAATTGCAACATTCTGGTAAGTTAGCGCGGAGGGGTGTGCGGTCGCTATAATTTGAAGAAAAGCGCCCCACATATGATGAGATTTTCACAAGCTGCTATGGTGGCTTGAACCAAGGAAGCTCGAGATGAAACGTGCAAAAGTCGGCGGAAACTTAAACGATTTGAAGCGGCGAGCATTGAGAGAAGTTAACAAACAACCGATGGAAGAGGAAGGGGGCACCTTATCGCAGGAGGAAGTCAGGCGGATTATCCACGATCTTCGGACACACGAAATCGAATTAAGGATGCAAAACGATGAGTTGCTTCGCACACAGGAGAAACTCGTCGAAGAGCGTAACCAATTTAGCGACCTCTATGACTTTGCACCCGTCGGGTACTTGGCATTGGACGCCAAGGGGGTGATTCAGAAAACGAATCATGCCGGGGCTGCGCTTCTTCAAGCGTTCAGAAGCACTTGTCTGGGTAAACCATTTTCCGCATATGTTTCGCGGGACTCTGTCGAAACATTTTTCTTGCACTTGCGCCAAACGTTTGAGAGTGACACGGTCCAACAGTGCGAAATCAAGCTGAAAAACCGGGGGGAGGGTCTGGTGTACGTTCTGGTCGAAAGTGTTTGTTGGCCGCAGGACGGGAACGAGCGGGTGTGCAGAACAGCCCTGATCGACCTGACTGCCTTGAAACCTGCCGAGGAAATTAGATTTGCCAACGAACGGCTCGTTCTCGCAATCTCAGATCAGGAAGCGGTGGAATCGCAACTGAGGCGCAATTTGTCTGAATTGTCTTTATCAAATGACGAGCTTGAACAATTCGCGTACGTGGCTTCCCACGATCTAAGGGAACCGCTTCGGAACATATCCACATCGCTTTCTATACTGGAGAAACGGTACAAACCAAGGCTCGACGATGATGCTAACCGACTCGTAGGATATGCAATACAATCTGCTGCAACAATGACCGCTCTAATTGACGATCTGCTGCAATACGCCCTCTCTGGAGCGGCCGTCTTGCAGCTTGAGGAGGTTGATTGCGCGGCACTACTGGATTCCATCCCTGCGTTACTCCGAAAAACTATCAAGGAAACCGGCGCGGTCATAACTAGAGGTCCGTTGCCGACCATAACCGCGGACAGAGGGCAACTGGCCAGAGTGTTCCAGAATTTGATACACAATGCATCAAAATTCAGTGGCGATTCCCCGCGAATACACGTTTCCGCGAGGAAACAGGACGCTGAGTGGCGCTTCGCAGTTACTGACAACGGCAGGGGAATAACCCCCGAAAATCGGGAAAGTATCTTCGCCTTATTCAAGCGAGTCGACCAACGTGAAAATTCCGGAACCGGAATGGGGCTGGCGATTGCCAAGAAATTTGTCGATCGACACGGCGGCAAGATATGGGTGGAATCTGAAATCGGTGAAGGGTCGACTTTTTACTTCACCATACCCGTCACAGTCCTGCCCAGAGACCAGTAATCACCGAAATTCGAGTCAAAATGCTAAAAGTTCTTGAGGTGGGGTTCGGGGAGGAACTTCTTACAGGACGCGGCCTGCGGCCGCAACCAAACTTCGTCCGATTTCTCTCATAGAAGCAGTAAGTTACATCGATCGCAATCCAACTTCTTCTCGAGAAAACAA
>JACRDE010000443.1 GCA_016212935.1 Desulfomonile tiedjei
ATGAGTCTCCACCTCCATGAAAACAAAATCAGAACTCTTCGGGCACAACCCCAATCTATCCCTGGCGAAGCCGGGGACGTCCCACGCTACGATTTTCATTCTTCGTTGTGCCGCTCTACGCCATGGGAGTTAGTATGAGATTGCTTCGAGGGTCTTCAATCCTCGCGATGGCAACCTGGATTTGTCTGTTGCCCGAGCAACGGACAGAATTCCGGGAGGCTTCTTTAGTTCGATGAGGCGGGAAGATCGGTAGAAGTGTAAGAGGCCTTCAACACATTGACAAAAGAAGAGTCAGGATGTTACTTTCTTAAAAAGAGGTCGTAATCCGGAAACCCCGCGATCGTTTTTCGCCTCTTTCAAAGATCGAAGGTCAAGATGAAAAACGAAAAGAATTTCAAGGAAATGACGATTATCGGAATAGCATCCGATACCAGAAACATGCAACCAGTTGTAATATTGAAAGAAAAGAGTGGCGAGAGAGAACTGTACATCTGGATCGGCCCGGTGGAAGCAATGGCGCTCCAAAGAGCCATCAGCAAGGAGGTGTATCAGCGTCCTCTCACCCATGAATTGTTGCGGAGCATAATTGATAAGACCGGAACTAATATCGAACATATTGAAATAGATGATCTACGGGACCACACCTATTACGCCACTATTTATTTGAAAAACGCTGAGTCCAAGCTGGTTACAGTTGATGCCAGGCCGTCGGACTCACTGGTTCTGGCCACTTGGATGGGCGTCCCGATCTTCGTTAGCGAGAAAGTGATAGAAGGTATGACCCAAGGGGAACAAGAAGAGGTCACCAAGCAAAAGATCATTTTCACTCAGGAAGATATCGAGCAGACGGATGAAGAATTGACCAAAATCCTTGAAAGAATCAACCCCGACGATCTCGGAAATGCCTGACGTCCAAAGTAATCCCACAGGAAACACCGAATGCCGGGGAGCAGTATCTCCGGCATTCTTTATTTCCCTTTTGGAATCCCTCCCAGAGTGTCGGTCGGTCTACCTATAATGCCAATATCATTGTATTTATGCACCAGGATGTGTCAAGGTAGTCGCCAAAGTCCCCTTTAGTCCCTACTAGAAACCCGCGTGCTATGCAAGTGGCCAGAGTCGTTCGGCTTTGCCGGTAGATTCCCTGGAGCTTTCGCAAGAACCTGGCGAGCCGCACCGTCACTCCGGCTTTCGCCCATATGGGCTAACTTAACGACAAGTTCCTCCCTTTGGCAAAGGGGGTATTACCAATAACTGGAACCCTAGCCTCACTCGCCTACTATTTTCACGAGTACGCGTTTTCTGCGGCCGCCATCGAACTCACCATAGAAGATCTGTTCCCAAGGACCGAAATCGAGTTTACCGTCGGTAATGGCAACAACCACCTCTCTGCCCATGATCTGCCGCTTGAGATGGGCGTCTCCGTTGTCCTCGCCGGTTCTATTGTGAAGGTATCTGCTGACAGGCTCATGGGGGGCAAGAGTCTCCAGCCATTTTTCGTAATCCTGGTGAAGGCCGGATTCATCGTCATTAATGAACACGGACGCGGTGATGTGCATGGCGTTAACCAGAGCGAGGCCCTCTTTCACGCCGCTTTCACCGATAGCTCGCTGAACTTCCTGGGTAATGTTTATGAAGGCCCTTCTTTTCGGGATGTTAAACCAAAGCTCCTTGCGATAGCTTTTCATGGTATCCTCCGTTAGTATGGGGAACGTACCCGTCACAAAGTCAATTATCCCATTTACGAGATGGGGACAACAAATACCCTGAACATCCATGTGCGTTGCGCAAAGGAGCAGAATATGACCAAAGTAGCCGATATCATGACTCGAAAAGTAATCACGGTCACACCGGAGACCCCCATCAGAGAATTGGCACAGATACTCTCGGAGAAGCACATTAACGGGGTACCCGTGCTGGACGATGAAGGGGATGTCGTAGGAGTGGTCTGTGAGTCCGACCTGATAAATCAAGGACAACCTCTTCATATTCCAACGGTATTCGTGATTTTGGACTCCTTCATCCCGCTCGAAAATCCGTGGGGCCTCCAAAAGGAATTCAAACGCATATCGGCTACCAAGGTTGAAGACATCTATTCCAGGCCCGCTGTTTGCGTGAGTATGGAAACGGACATAGCGGAAGTGGCGCGCCTGATGAACGAGCGTAAGCTGTACACGCTCCCTGTGTTGGACAAGGGAAAATTAGTGGGTGTCGTGGGGAAGGGCGACGTGATAAGGTCGTTGTTGCAATAAAGCTAATAAAACTGGTCTGATATCTCAAACTTCTAATGAGTTACATGGAAAAGTTGCACAAAAAAACAGAAACGACTTTAATTTTTCTTGACAAGTATGCAGGATCATGGTTTAAGCGTTTTTACACAGCGGGAGGCGTAGCCCGCTGCCAAACATACCTTTTCCCCATGCGAAGCCCCGGTTCTCATCCTCCTTTCCGGGGCTTTCCTTTGTACATCTCCCTGGTACACCCTCATAGTCACATGTTTCCGCTGGAAGTGTCGGATCTGGACACACAGGACGCACTGAATTTTCATTCCGTTGAAAGGCATGAAATTGGATCGTGAACGAATAGAACAGATCATGGAAGAGGTCAGGGAGGGAACGCTCTCCTGCAACGATGCGTGCCGCTTGCTTCAGGATCTTCAAACCGAGGATCTGGGATTCGCCACTGTGGATCATCATCGCGCTTTGAGGATCGGATTCCCCGAGGTGATTTTCGGCGAGGGGAAGACAGCTGAGCAGATAGTATCCATAGTCAAGAGCCTCATGGCCCGCCAGGATGTGGTCCTCGTTACCAGGGTCGACGATGCAAAGGCTTGTCTAATCCTGGCTGAACGTCCGGAGCTGGAGCACAATCCTATGGCTAGGACACTCCTGTTCCGTCGCAGTCCCATCAAGATTCGGGGGAAGGGAACGGTGTTGGTGGTTGCTGCGGGCAGCTCCGATCTTCCTGTGGCAGAGGAGGCTAAGGTAACCGCTGGCGCCATGGGAAACGACGTGGCATCTCTTCACGATGTGGGAGTAGCGGGGATACACAGGCTGTTGATGAATAATCATAAGCTCAGGGATGCCGCGGTCATTATTGCTGTCGCGGGCATGGAGGGGGCTCTGCCAAGCGTGATAGGGGGGCTCGTGGACCGGCCTGTCATAGCGGTGCCCACATCGGTTGGTTACGGTGCGGCTTTCGGAGGTATCACCGCTCTCCTGGCCATGTTAAACTCATGCGCTCCAGGGATTGTTGTCGTGAATATAGATAACGGCTTCGGAGCGGCGTACGCTGCCACACTGATCAACCGGGTCACTCAATGAAAAGGGAAGGGGGCACGATGGTGCTCAAGGTTCTGGATCGAACTTCTTCTTGGCGCCCCTGCGTGGATTGAGAAATGTGGAGAAACAGTAAATAGAAAGCGCTAGCGACAGCGCGCCCGCAAGGATATTGTCACCTTCCAACTGGAAAAACTGCTTGAGCTCATCAGGAATGTCGCCCAGTGCGTACATGAAATACAGAAGGTCCCAGGCCTTCGAAAAGAACCAGGCGCTGATCGCTGCCAATAACGCAGCGAAATACAGGTTGGCCCATTTTCTCCCCACGATGCTTTTCTGGGACCAGATGAAGGCGCGAATGGCCTGAATCACCAGGTACGGCGAAATCACCTTCACCCACAAGTCCAGAGCGGTTTCAGAGAGGCTTCCGCCGGCAAACAATAGCCTGCGCAGGAAGGCCAAACCTGTGCTCAAGGCATCGTTATGGAGGAGAAGCAGGATCACCGCCGCAGGAAACAGTGCCAGAGATATGCAAAGTACAATGCATTCACGAAAGAGGATACGCATTTGATGATTATAACATCGCATCACGCCGATTGCTCGCCAAAACATCGATTTTGAGCTTGGCATTTCAGGGGCTCGTTTGTTCGTCAATTCGCCTGCAATACCTACGCGCAGTTAAGGGAGTTACATCCCCAACCATGGTCCCAGGCAAGTCTATGAAGCGAAGTCAGGCTGTCCCGTTTGTAGCGGAAGAAACTTGCCCGGCACCGCTACCTCTTGCATCCTCAATTACCACTCGTTTGAACGCTCCGTGGTTCGAGTTCGATTCCACATGAGCGGATGGTTCCGCAGGTTTTTTTTGTTGGGGATTGAAAGATGATAGTGTAAAAGTTTCATAGTGATCTGATGGGCAGTGGACTATGCTTGAAGCTGAGCCCGATGATCGCCGGAGCACACCACCGACACGGAATCAGTTGCTGACGCAGCTCGGAACGGAAGGCCAAAGGTAGAACTTTCTGTAGGCAAGAGTCCGCCGGGCGCCTCTTCAAAAGCTCTTTATGAAGCATGTTACTTGATTTTCCGGGACAGGGAATCTGGTGACAACTTGCGCATTGACGCACGTAAGATTTCTTGGAGATGGCAGGGAGGACAAGATCACAAAAGGATTTCGCAAACTTCTGATTGCAGGGGTTGCGCGCTCTAACCGTTCCCGCTCCCACTAGAGTCAGTGTTCCGATGTCGGATAGTAATATTGAATCAATACCCAAGGAGCGATGCATGGAAAAGATTTGGCTCAAGTCTTACGGCGGGGGAGTCCCCCAAGAAATGGAATTTGAGAAGATATCACTGGCCGAGGCCCTCAGCAGAACTGCCAAGCGGTTTCCCAACAATCCGGCGCTGTTGTTCCAGGGGACAAGCGTGCGTTACAGCGAACTTGAAGACATGGTTTCAAGATTTGCTTCCGGCCTGGTCAAGCTGGGAGTCAAGCCCGGAGACAAGGTATCACTTCTCCTGCCAAATCTCGTCCAGACTGTGGTTGCCACGTACGGCGCCCTGCGCGCAGGCGCTGTGGTGGTACTGAACAATCCTCTGTACACAGACCGAGAGCTAGAGCACCAATATAATGATTCCGGTTCGAAATTCCTTGTTTGCTTGGACGTGTTGCTACCGAGGATGATCAATCTCAGACCCAAAACGAAAATAGGCAAGATAGTCTCATGTCATATCAGAGACTACTTGCCGTTCATCAAGAAGCTGCTGTTTCCTATCGTGAGAAAGGGCATGCACTTGAACACTCCGTCAGCACCGGATCTCGTCGAGTTCATGGACCTCGTCAAAAGGTACGATCCGATTGCCAAGCCTCCCATTCCTAACTGGGACGACACTGCGGTACTGATCTATACAGGTGGAACAACGGGCGTCTCCAAGGGCGTTGAATTGACACACGGGAATCTTTCCAGCAATGTCCAGCAATGCCTTGCCTGGTTCCCCGGATTTGAGGCGGGCAAAGAAATCGCAATCGGGTGCTTGCCGTTTTTCCACTCATTCGGTCTCACTACTGCAATGAACATGTCAATTTTTAGCGGATGGGCCGACGTACTGATTCCAAAGCCGGAGCCCAAGACCATACTTGAGTCCATAAGCTCGTACAAGGCTACTTACATGCCGGCTGTTCCGACCCTGTATAACGGCATGATCAATTTTCCTGAGCTAAAGAATTACGACATCACGTCCCTGAAGGGTTGTTTCTCAGGAGGCGCTCCGCTACCTCTGGAGACGATCAGGAGCTTTGAGAAGCTCACCGGCGCGCAGATTTGCGAGGGTTACGGCCTGACTGAGACTTCTCCGGTGACTCACATCAATCCTTTTGGAGCCGTGACAAAGCCTGGTACCATTGGTTTGCCGATCTCCAACACCAACGCGAAGCTCGTGGAAATAGACGACTACACCAAGGAAATAACCGAACCCAGCCAGCCCGGAGAACTCTGCCTCAAGGGTCCACAGATCATGAAGGGATACATAAACAGACCCGAAGAGACTGAGGCGACCCTTAAGGACGGCTGGCTTCTTACAGGTGACATAGCGATCGTCGACGAACAGGGGTATTTCAGCATAGTCGACCGCAAGAAGGACATGATTATTTCTGGGGGCTTCAACGTTTATCCTCGCGATGTGGATGAGGTTCTTTTCACGCATCCCAAGGTGCTTGAAGCCTGCGTGATCGGTGTTCCTGATGAGTATTCAGGCGAGCGCATCAAGGCCTACGTCGTCCTCAAACCTGGTGAAGAAACAACCCCTGACGAGATAATTGATTTCTGTAAAAAGAACCTCGTGAAATACAAGGTGCCCAAGTACGTGGAATTTGTGGAAGACTTGCCGAAAAGCGCTGTTGGAAAGATCCTGCGAAAAGAACTGCGGCGTATCGACCAGGCAAAGGCTGGGAAACCAAGCGGTAAGTAGAAGCAAATTCGCTTAATTAGGTTCTACGGCTCGGGAGAGTAGTCCAGCGCTGAAGCAGCGGGCTACTCTCAGCCGCCCCCCGGGGCTTGGAAGCAGGACGTCCCAGAGGGACGCTGGATAGTAGCCCGGCAATTCATTGCCGGGTGATAGTAATATCTTGTCACGAGGTCTTCTCTTATCTGATTCTGAGACAGTCTCTGAATCGCCGGGCTATTTTCTCTTCGTCCTTCTGGGACGAAGAGCGTTCGTAAGTTAATTGAGCGTCCATGAGGCAGGCTCCTGGAACGATAAGAGAATTGGTGTTTAGTGAGTAACAGTCACAAGCCTCTTCCGAACCGCCTCGCTGGTTAATTCCCTCAAAGCGTTTGCTGCAATCCATTTTGCGGACTTGGAACCCATCTGCTTTATCTGCTCTGCGGCCTCGATAGCAGCGCGGTTCAGGGCCGAGTTTCGTTTCCCGATTTGCCTCAAGGCCCAATTCACTGCCTTTTTCACGTAATTCCTGGCGTCTGACGACTCTCTCTCTATGACTGGCAGGTATTGAAGGAACACGTCATCCGATGCAGCCTTATCGTGGACCGACAGGCAGGCCATGAGGGTAAATCCTGCCCTTTTCACGAATTCTTCATTCCTTGAGCTCCATTCCACAGCCTTCCTGTGGGCTGCTGCCGCCTTGCGAAACAGATTGTTGCAGCACTGATCGCACACATCCCAGGAGTCGAAGTCCTTCACCCAGGATTCCATTTGTTCCTCGGAAAGTTCTCCTATGACCGCAGTCATGGAAGCGAGTATCTTTGCCTCGTGTATTCCCGAATCCCAGAGCATCTGCGCAAGGAGGTGATTCCTCCCGGACTCTCGTGCGATTTTCCTGAGGTTCGGTATGGACACGCCGTAGGTCCGCTCAGGATTTATGCCGTAACGAGCCATACCAGCCACCGCTTCAGGATTGCGAAGTGATTCGAGCGTCTGAACGATACGCTCCATCATCGGGGAGACGTCTTCCACGAGTTGAGGCTTTTGTTTTTTCGCCATTGCCACGCCTTTGAATTTGTCTGATAGGAATTCTCTTTCAAATCAGTAAGATTAGGGGAACCTTCTTTGTCAACCCAAATTGAGCGATTTTTTGGAGAAATTTGCGGGGAGGGACTTTTTGCAAAAAGTTCCTCCCCGCTCCCTTCCTCAAAAACTCCCAATTTACGGGCTGTTAGTTTCGTCACTTGCTGGACACTTCTTTCAAAAGGGGTGATCACCGCAGGCAATGCTGTTTTAGGCTTAACCCGCTGGGTCATGATACTGGCTACGGTAGCCTGTCCTCGATGCCGCCGAGAGGCTCTCAAATAGTCTATCCGGTTGACCTATGTCACTATAATGTTAGAGGTTTTTGGGAGGGGTCCGGGGAACACTTTTTTGCACAAAAAAGGG
>JACRDE010000444.1 GCA_016212935.1 Desulfomonile tiedjei
CTTTATCCGTCATTCCGGCGAAGGCCGGAATCCAGTCTTTTAAAACGGATTCTGGACCCCGGCCTTCGCCGGGGTGACGGTGTTGTACTTGGCTAAGTAGCTGAAATAACGTGAGCCCATTCTTTAAGTTAGCGCCTATGCCCCGATTTTACATGTTTGAAACCGAAATGGTATAACACTTCTTTAAAGAAGGGTTTCTCCGATTTTGCTTCTTTGATTGCGAATTCGTATTATGCCGGTCTTGGGCGACACGCACACCAGGCTAATATGCCAGAGAATGCGTGTCAGCACACTTGGCGGACTTGACTGAAACAGTAGGCTAATTCTTCTGCAGAAGCAGCTCGATCATTTTGGACGCGTCTTCTACGAACTTGCCGGACGCAGCAGCCTTCTCCTCGGTGAAACCTACTTCAGGTTCCTTGGCCGCCGGGTCCCATTTGTCGGAGTCCAGTAATATGAACGGGACCGGATCAGATGAATGCACGCGCGTGATTGTCGGCGTGTGGTGATCCGGCATGAGAAGAATTCGCCATTTGGGGAACTCCTGGAGTCCCGTCAGAATTGGGCCGACTACTTTCTCGTCGAAGTCTTCTATGGCCTTTACTTTCAGATCGAGTTGGCCCGAATGACCTGCTTCGTCCGGCGCCTCCACGTGAAGGAACACGAAATCTTTTTGTTTGAGCGATTCCAGAGCTGCATCGACCTTGCCCTGATAATTGGTATCCAGGTATCCGGTCGCTCCAGGCACGTCGATCAAGTCCAAACCGGCGTATTTGCCTATTCCTCGAACAAGGTCCACTGCCGCAACAACAGAGCCCGAGATGCCGAATCTCTGCTTAAGCGTCCTTATCCTGGGCGCCCTGCCCTGCCCCCACGGCCACACTGAATTCGCGGGCCCTTGTCCTCGCCTCTTTCGCCGCTTATTGACCGGATGGTTCTCAAATAGCCTCCAGGACTTAATTATCAGGCGCAGGAGGACATCCGCCCCATCCCCGGTCGGAAGCTTTGTTGCTATGAATTCACCTGGAAAATCGTGCGGAGCGTGCGTCACGCAATTTTCAGGCCCATCTCTCCAAACCAGCAGGTTTCTGTAAGAAACTCCGGGGACAATTGCTAATCCGAATTGTTCGGCGATCGGCACCATCTCAGAGATGATGTCGTGCGCTTCCGGAGTGGAGATATGGTCCGCGCTGTGATCGGACATGACCGTGTAGTTGCGTTCCAGGGTAACAAGGTTGACTCTGAAGGCCACATCACTGGGCAGTAGAGTGATGCCCATTGACGCTGCCTCAAAGGGAGCCCTTCCAGTGTAGGCCTGGCGAGGCGAGTAGCCCATTATGGAAAGGTTCGCGATATCGCTGCCTGGATCCATGCCTTCAGGCACCGTCCTGGCAAGCCCTACCTCGCCAGCGGCGGCTAATTTGTCCATCCAAGGGGTTTTTGCAGCTTTGAGTGGTGTTGCTCCGTCGAGTTGTGGCATGGGCAAATCAGCCATGCCGTCGGGAACGAGAATTACATATTTAGTTTCAGAATCCGAGGACATCCAGCACCTTCTTCATTTCCGGTTCGCATATGACCGGATCTTTGGACACTTTTATGGCATTGTCGGGATCTTTGAGTCCATGTCCCGTTAATGTGCATACAATCTTTGAACCGGTCTCGAAATAGCCCTCACGGCTTTTCTTTATCAGACCGGCTATAGACGCGGCTGAAGCGGGCTCGCAGAAGACTCCTTCAGTTGAGGCCGCCAGTTGATATGCCTCGAGTATCTCTTGGTCGCTGACCATGTCGATAAGACCGCCAGACTCGTCCCTTGCGGCCTCTGCGCCTTTCCAGGAAGCGGGATTCCCGATTCGTATGGCAGTAGCCACGGTTTCGGGGTTTTCGACCACATGACCGAGAACAATCGGAGCGGCGCCTTCCGCCTGGAAACCGAACATTTTCGGCAGCGACTTGATTCTTCCTGCATCTTTGCAGACTTTATATCCTGCCCAGTAAGCGGTTATGTTTCCTGCATTTCCCACGGGCAAACAGTGGTAGTCAGGCGCTTCGCCCAGGGCGTCACATACCTCGAAGGCCGCTGACTTTTGTCCTTCGATTCTGTGAGGATTCAGCGAGTTGACCAGGGTCACCGGATAATTATCGGAAATTTCGCGCACCAATTTCAATGCTTCGTCGAAATTTCCAAGGACTTTTATGACAATCGCTCCGTGAATCATTGCTTGAGCGAGCTTTCCCAGGGCGATCTTCCCTTCAGGAATGAGTACAAATGCACTTATTCCAGCTCTCGCCGCATATGCAGCAGCAGATGCCGATGTATTCCCGGTGGACGCACAAATGATCGAATTGGATCCGGCTTCAATGGCTCTGGATACAGCCAGGGTCATTCCGCGGTCTTTGAAGGAGGAACTCGGATTGAGACCCTCATATTTCAGGTACACGGAGATTCCAGGTTTTATCTTCGCAGCCAGCCTGGGGACCGGTATGAGCGGAGTGTTCCCCTCAAGAAGAGTAACAATGTGGTCCTCATTGGCGAAGCGGTAAAAGTCAGGGTACTGTCTTATAATTCCCTTCCACATGTCTAACTCCCCAAACGCTTAATCGAGCGTCTCATCCTCTATTCTGATAACAACAGGGGCTCCTTCCACAATCTCGAGCCGACTGATTCTCTCACACGCTGTTTGAATATCCGCCTCTTTGGCGCGATGGGTCAGAAAAACAACCGGCACCGTGCCGGAACTCTGCCGTACCTTCTGGACCACGGAGTGTATGCTAATGTCATGCTCGGACATGATTCCCGAGACTTTTGATAGCACTCCAGGTCGGTCCATGGCATGAATGCGGAGGTAGTAATTTGTGTTAATCTCCGAGATTTGCTTGACTCTTCCAGGTGCTTTCCAGGTTTCGGGATAGCCCAGCGGAGGCACTCTGCCGACTTCTCCTCTCGCGACGCCCCTTGCCATTTCTATCACGTCGCCGATTACAGCGGAAGCGGTTGGCTCACATCCCGCTCCTCGACCGTAGAAGAGCTGCTCTCCCACCATGTCTCCCCTCAGATAGATTCCGTTGAACACTCCATCCACTCGCGCCAACGGGTGATTTTCGGGCAGCAGCGTGGGGTGCAATCGAGCGTCCACGTCGTCTCCGTGGCTCTTAATCACTGCCAGCAGCTTTATCTTGTAGGAGAACTCGTGAGCCATGCGCACGTCGAACGGGTCGATGTTCCGAATTCCCTCTACGTGAAGGCTCTTGACAGGGACTCGAATGCCATGAGTAAGGCCTAGGACAAGAACCAATTTGTGAGCTGAGTCTATGCCATCAATGTCCAGACTCGGATCAGCTTCCGCGTACCCCAGTGCTTGGGCCTCGCGCAGCACTTCGTCAAAGGACACGCGGGGATTGGTGTCCATAGCCGTGAGTATGAAATTGCATGTGCCATTGAGTATGGCCAGGACTTTCTCAAAACGGTTCGCGACAAGGCCTTCCCGTAATGAACGAAGAATTGGAATACCGCCTGCCACAGCCGCCTCAAAGGCTATGTCAGCGCCGGCCTTGTACGCTGCGCCGAATATTTCGGGCCCGTGCTCGGCCAAAAGGGCCTTATTCGCAGTCACGACATGCTTGCCGTTCCGGAAGGCTTCCAGAATCAAGCTCTTTGCAGGCTCGTAGCCGCCTATGAGTTCTACCACTACGGAAATTTCCGGGTCGCGGACCAGCCCCCAGGCATCGGTGGTCAAAATCGATCGTTCAACATTTACGCCGCGGTCCGTCTGTAAGTCCAGGTCCGCAATGCGTTTAAGGCGAACCGGGACACCGACACGAGCGTCCAGAATGTCGCGATTCTCTTGAAGGATCTTCACTACACCGGTACCAACGGTGCCGAATCCGATCAATCCTATAGAAACTTCCTTCATGAGCAAACCCCAATTTGTAGTGGAGCGTGATTATACCACTTCGCATTCAAACAGGTAATCAAGGAAATAAGGCCGCCAGGGACACTGCCTTACCGCCAATCAGCATTGGCGGGCAGTCGAATCACATGTAGCAGTTGCCAAAAATAATGCCCGTTTCCTCGTCATTCCTGCGAAGGCAGGAATCCAGAGTCTGGACCCCGGATCAAGTCCTGGGTGACGGAACTAATCTCGCAGATGGGACAAGAATTTTGGCACACGCTATAGTCTTCCGTGAATTCGCATTAACAAATCAGCAAAGACTACGGGGAGAACCCTTTTGCAGAACGGTTCTCCCCGCACCCCTTCAGGCTACTTCGCACAGCTTGTCACAAACCCACAGGTTTGTTGTTTTCCGGTTCCCCGGGCCTGCCTCGGAAGCCATATTCGTGGGCAGCCACGACGATCTATATGACATCAATGCTTCTTGCCATCACGGCTTGAAGCGAAGGCAGAGCCTCTGTAAGCTTCATTTTCAGGCTGTAGCTGGGAAAGGAGTCAAGCCAACGAACCATTGCGGCGATGGAGCTTCTCTCAGCGTTAGCGACTGAGACAAATTCTTCATCCGCAACTGCAGCCGTCTTGCATCCATTTCTCAGCTGCCTTACAAGACCGCAGTTTGAGCTACTTTTTCCTCGACTTTGCCGTCCGTGGTGCACTCGCCGAGGAAATGGCGTATTCCCCGGATGGCCTGATTAATACGCATCCGGTTCTCAACAAGCGCGAACCTGACGTGCTCATCTCCGAACGGACCGAATCCGATTCCAGGGCTTACAGCGACTTTGGCCTGTTCGGTCATAAGCTTGGAGAACTCCAGCGATCCCATCGCTCTAAATTGCTCCGGAATCTTTGCCCAAACGAACATGGTCCCCTTGGGCGGCGTCACATTCCAGCCGCAGTCGTTCAGACCGGCGCACAAAGCGTCTCTGCGATCCTTGTACTCCTCAACGATTTCCTGCACGCAGCCCTGGTCCTCATTAAGTGCTATGATGGAAGCGATCTGCACAGGCTGGAAGATGCCGTAATCGATGTAACTCTTCAAGCGTCTGAGGGCCTCTATCATCTGCGGGTTTCCCGCTACGCACCCGACTCTCCAGCCAGCCATGGAGTAGCTCTTGGACATGGAGAACACTTCTACTCCGACTTCCTTTGCCCCAGGTACGGCAAGAAAACTCGGGGCCTTATAGTCCTCGAAGGTGAGATCCGCGTAAGCAAAGTCATGAATTATCATGATCTTGTATTCGTGTGCGAAGTCCACCAGACGCCGGAAAAAATCCTGATCCACGACCATAGTTGTCGGATTGTGAGGAAAAGAAAGGATCAGCATTTTCGGCAAAGGCCAAGTAAGCCGCACAGCTGTTTTCAGGTCCTCAAAAAAGTCGGATTCCGGGCGTATCGGTATGTGCCTGAGGTCGCCACCCGCTATCACCACTGAATACGGATGAATCGGATATGTGGGAGAAGGCACGAATACAACATCGCCGGGGGTAATGGTCGCCAAAACCAGGTGAGCCAATGCGTCCTTGGCACCCATAGTAGCGACAACCTCGGTCGAGGGGTCCAGATCCACATCGTAGCGCCGTTTCCACCAGTTCGCGAATGCCTCTCTCAGCTTCGGGATACCCATGGACGCGCTGTACCTGTGATTTCTCGGGTTCTGGACGGCTTCAATTACTTTGTTGACTATGTGCTGGGGCGTGGCTATATCCGGATTGCCCATTCCCAGATCAATTATGTCTTCGCCTGCACGTCGCAGTCTCATCTTCAGTTCGTTGACCACTTGAAAAACGTAAGGCGGTAGTCTCTTGATTCTTCTGAACTCTTCCACAATCACCTCCAGTCAGCCTTATGGCCGACGCTACTCATCCAGCCGAAATGTTTTCGAGGGAAGTTTCATTCCAACAGGACTCAGAACCGTACCGCGGCAGAATCGAGTAAGCCAATCCGTCCGGCCTCACTTACAGCCCCATGATTGCATACCCACCAAATTTCCGTCCGGTACTAAGGCGCTATACTGCTCATCGTCACCAATGAAACCTCGCTCCTTTCGCACAATTCCGGGGCGTTTTCTCCCGCCAGTATCGCTTCCGCGGCCGGAGTTCTTACTCCCGGGGAACTGTAGAGAACCAGACGGGTCTGGAATAGCTTAGCATCTTGATGCGTGTCACGTTTGGCTTCAATGCACACTAGGCCTGGTTCAGCCTCCTCATGAGAGTGAATCCATAGCACACGCGCCGGTCTAAATCCAGTTTCTTTCATAGCTTTTCTTATCCGGTCAAGCCTTGAAGCCGGATAAATAAACGTCAGGCCACCGCCGGACTTCAGGAGAGCCCCCGACACCCGGAACAGGTCTTCGGGCGGCATCATCATCTGGTGCCTGGACAGGGCTTTTTCTTCCTGCAAGTTTATCTTTCCTCTGCCGGACTCATAGTAAGGAGGGTTAGACACTACCGATCCGAAGGATTCCTTCCTGAAAAAGTGATTTGCCTGTCTGAAATCTCCATGGACTATGAATACCCTGGACTCGAGGCCGTTGAGCTTGATGCCTCTGGCAGCGCGATTTGCAGGAGCCCCCTGGATTTCAAGGCCGATTACTCGGATCGACGGCTCCCTGGAAGCCAGTCCGAAGGAAATCACCCCGCAACCGCATCCGGCGTCCAAAACCCATTCATCCGGGTCGGGTCGAGTGAACCACGTCAGGATTATAGCGTCTTCGGAGACGCGATATCCCTTCTTTGCCTGAACTACACGTATCTTATTACGGAGCAGGCCATCGACGGATTCATTTGTTTTTCGCGTTTCCACATCAAAACGATCCTGGACTCGCTCTTTCCATTAGGCGCTCATCATCAGAAAACGTTTATGACGAGGCCGGAAGACAGCTTGGGGAAGAAATACGTAGACTTATGCGGCAGCTTGTGCCCCAACTCAGCAGCGGCGCGCATCTGATCCACGCGGGTGGGATTCAATATGAAACTCACCTGGATTTTACCTTCCATCACCTGGTTGAGTGCCTCGGAAATCAGCGGCGTGTATTCAATCAGGCCCTCGTTATTTTCTCTGTCCATGCCCAAGCCGTGATTCATTATGACTTCGCGAAGAATGGTAACGTCAAGCCCCCTGAGGGTAGACGGGATATCGGAATCCATCATGGAATCCACTGCACTGAAGTCTTTGAGCCTCAGCAGTTTGAAGCAGTTCTCTCCCCGAACCACCATACCGAATTTTCCACCCACATCGGAATATGACCGTATGCGTTCCACCAGCTTACGTGAAACGTCATCGCGGTTGATTTCCGAGAAACAGAGTTCCTCGATGTGGAAATACGGACTGAGAGCGTCTTCAATTTTTTCGAGTTCAAAATCTTTCAGTCCCTTGACCATTCGGTGCGCGGGCAGGATAGTCAGCCCCGGATGCGACATGGCGGTCAGGTACATCATCACGTGTTGGTGGCCTCCATCGGGATCGTCATGACCTGTAGCGATCATTTCCTTCTTGTAAGCCAGCGAGGTCTCGTACCTGTGATGACCGTCGGCAATGAATATGCTCGCGGATTCCAAGGCTTTTCTAATCCTGGCGATTGATTCCTCATCGTACAGAACCCAGACCTTGTGAACGGTCCCGTTTGCATCAACGGTCTCCTGTTGCGGCGGTCCCTGGATAAATTTGGAATACTCATTTACCACCTGTTCGTTGTAATCGTGGAACAGGCCGTGAATAGGGGTGAAATGAGCTCTGCACGCACGCAGAAGGTTTAACTGGTCCACCTTCGGCCCCTTGTAGGTCTTCTCATGGGGAAGCACTTTACCCTGTCCGTAATCGTCCACTTTGACGAGTGCGATGATGCCGTCGATTGTGCCCCTGCCTCCGCCGAGCTGATCGAACTCCATTCTATAGATTGCGAAGCCGGGTCGTTCATCCCTGGTGAGAGCACCTTCGTCCAACCATTTTCTCAGGGTAGCGCCAGCTCTTGTGTACCGGTTGTTGTCGTCTGAATCATCTGCATACTGCTTGCCTAAGACAAGTCTGATGACGTTGAGTTCATTGACCCGATAAAAGGCTTCCTGCTCGGCCGGGGAAATTATGTCGTAGGGGGGTGTTATCAGTTTGTTGAGTTCTCCGGCATGCTTGTCGCTGTAATGCACTATCTGGAAAGGTCTTATGTCCGGCATAGTCTGTCCTCTGCTTGTAGGCTTCACACGATTCTAGTCGACGTGGATGACCACGATGAGGGAGCTTTGTGCGTTCCCTCAGCACTCCGGCTCACCGAGTTTACCTGGATGGGGGCGGACCGGTGGGGGCGCGGGGCTGCTCACGTTCGAAAACAGGAATGACTTCTCCCTTGAACCTGGGCAGTTCCAGGCAGTGCGAAAAGCTATCTCGTTCGGCCTCGAACGATGTTCGAGATTATCCCTACTTTGTAGCATGCGCTAGTTGTACGGTCAATACCTTGCGACAAAAGAGACTAAATTGCATCGGCAAAACCGACGCCAAGGATTGGATGCAGGGAATTTTGGGGCTACTTATTTAAGGCAGGAGCATCAAACCACAGGCCGGTGACCTTGGGAATGTCGCGGTCCTCCAGCACCACTCTGATTTCAATATCGTCTTGTTCCTTGGTGAAACGAGCTTTGAATATGGCGATGACGTTATTGTACTGATTCAGAAATCCGACGTACTCTACTGATTTGAACTTTCCCAGGTTTTTCTGAAGGCTCCTTTGAAGCTCAAGAAAAACTTCCCTTGTCTGAGCTGCCTTCATGGCTTGCGAAAAATTCTTTGAATACAGGTCATAATCGCCTTCGGAGATTCCCCTGATAACTCCCTCTAGAACCAGCGACGACTGTGTTTTCACATTTTTCGCATCAAGCCTGTCGGCAGACGCGGGGAGTGCGTTTGAAAAGGCTATCAGCACGAAGGTAAGGACTGTGAAGATTCCAATGGGTTGATGCATGAGTTTTTTTTCGTCTTGCTGTCCTGCTTTGTACCAGCTGAATAAGGAGACCGCCAGTCTGGGCGCACACCATTCCGGCGGAAGCCGGAATCCATTCAAGCAATCACATGAAAGAGATCCTGCCAGTCTGGATTAATGCTTTCGATCAATTCCACTTTCCAAACTCGCTTCCATTCTTTCAACCTCTTCTCCCGTTCGATGGCAGATTCCATGCTCTCGTGGAGTTCGTACCACACCAGCGTGTGAACGCCGTAGCGTTTTGTAAATCCTGCCACCAAATTGTTCTTGTGTTCCCATATTCTTTTGACGAGATCTGAAGTCGCACCGATATAGAGGGTACCGTTCCTCTTGCTGGCCATGATGTATACCGCAGGCTGCTTCTTCAGTGGTTTTCCTCATATTCTCCGCGTTCCGACCTTTGCCTGAAAATGCCTTATCTCGATGCGCGTCATACCGGCGGAAGCCGGTATCCAGACGACAAAACGAACGCATCTTCATATGGATCCCGACTTCCGTCGGGATGACGGATTCAGGCATTCTTGCCTGAAAGTACCCCAAGGAGTTTTCGCGTTCCGTTGTGACCAACAGGTCACAGCCATTCACCGGAATGGCGAGCGAAGGAAAACCGCCACCGTAAGTAAGGCGAATGTAACGCGGAACCCGGTGCTTTTGAGAAATTCTCTGGAACATGAACCAGAAAAACTGAATCACTCAAAAAATCACCTCCGAAAATCTATGAGTTCGCCCGCCAATCTGACAGCAGTTCCGTCGCCCAAGGCAAAGTAAAAAACATTGCTCTCTCGGACAAAAACAATGTCACCTTTACCTCTAGCCATCTGCTGGCACTCGTCCTCGCCATCAGCAATGACGAACCTTATGCCTTCGACGATTTCGCAGCCCATTGCAAACCTCCAATCATACTCAATGGCCCAATCCACGAGTCCTGCTTTAATTGAATTTGCTTTAGGCTCCCCAGGCCCCGAGGGGCCGGCCAGCGGGAATCGAGCCACAACTAAGTGAGCCACAATCCCGCTGTAACCACACAAGAATCGCCCAGCCTTATTTTCTCTTACCTTCTTCTTTCACTTCTTCGAAGTCAGCGTCCACAACGTCATCCTCCGGCCCTTTTGTTCCGGCTCCAGCGGCACCGGGGCCTGCTCCGGTTGGCCCCCCTTCACCGCCGCTCCCGGCCGCTTTTTGGTACATTGCCTCGGCCAGCTTGTGGGAAGCGGTCTGAAGCTCGTCAAGTGCCGACTTGATCGCCTCAACGTCTGAACCTTCCATGGCGGTTTTCGTTCTGGTCATCGCTGCTTCGATGGCGCTTCTGACTGACACATCCACTTTGTCGCCGTGTTCCTTGAGGGACTTCTCTGTCATGTAAACCAGAGAGTCGGCTTGGTTCCGCGCATCCACGAGCTCTCTCTTTTTCCGGTCTTCATCAGCGTGAGATTCCGCGTCGCGCACCATTTTCTGGATTTCTTCCTCAGTGAGACCGCTGGAGGCAGTGATCTTGATAGACTGCTCTTTTCCTGTGCCCAGATCCTTGGCCGAAACGTGAACAATACCATTTGCGTCAATATCGAAAGTGACCTCGATTTGAGGCACTCCTCGAGGTGCAGGCGGTATCCCTACGAGCTCAAATCGGCCCAGGGTCTTATTGTATCCTGCCATTTCGCGCTCACCCTGAAGCACATGAATAGAAACCGAGGGCTGGTTGTCCGAAGCGGTCGAGAATGTCTGGCTCTTGCGGGTCGGGATAGTCGTGTTCTTTTCTATCAACCTTGTGAAAACGCCGCCGAGAGTCTCGATTCCGAGGGACAGAGGGGTCACGTCCAGGAGTAGCACGTCCTTGACTTCTCCCTTTAGCACCGCTCCTTGAATCGCTGCGCCTATCGCCACGACTTCATCGGGGTTGACTCCCCTATGGGGTTCTTTGTCGAAAAGCTGGCGCACCTTGGCCTGAACCGCAGGCATTCGTGTCATGCCGCCGACTAGAATGACCTCGTCGATTTCCTTGGGCGAAAGGCCCGCGTCCTTCATGGCTGTCAGACAAGGCCCTGCGGTCTTTTCAATGAGTTCATCCACAAGGCCCTCGAGCTTGGCCCTCGTCAATTTCATGGTCATGTGTTTCGGGCCTGAAGCGTCAGCAGTGATGAAAGGCAGGTTTATGTCCGTCTCCATCGAGGTGCTAAGCTCGATTTTGGCTTTTTCCGCCGCCTCTTTGAGTCGCTGCAGAGCCATCTTGTCATTGCGAAGATCTATGCCTTGGTCCTTTTTGAATTCGTCCGCGAGATAGTCCATTACTCTCTGGTCGAAGTCCTCACCACCCAGGTGAGTATCACCATTGGTGGATTTCACCTCAAACACACCTTCGCCGATCTCAAGGATCGAGATGTCGAATGTGCCTCCGCCGAGATCGAAAACCGCGACCTTTTCTTCTTTTTTCTTATCCAATCCGTACGCCAGAGAGGCTGCTGTTGGCTCGTTAATGATCCGCAGCACGTTCAATCCAGCGATTCGACCTGCATCCTTTGTTGCCTGACGCTGCGAATCGTTGAAATAGGCTGGCACTGTAACCACTGCGTCTGTGACCTCTTCGCCCAGATAGTCTTGGGCAGTCTGTCTCATCTTTTGGAGAATCATCGCTGAAATTTCGGCCGGACTGTAATCCTTGCCCCGCATCTGAACGGCTGCGTCGCCGGCCTTCCCGTCCACAATCTTGTACGGGAGGACTTTGATGTCGTTCTGCACCTCTGGAGCAGTGAACTTGCGACCGATAAGTCGTTTGATCGCGAACAGAGTGTTCTCCGGGTTGGTTATTGCCTGACGCTTGGCTACCTGGCCCACCAGGCGCTCGCCCGAATCTGTGAAAGCCACCATGGACGGTGTTGTCCGTCCGCCCTCGGAATTCGGAATTACTACGGGGTCTCCCCCTTCCATTACCGCCACGCAAGAGTTGGTGGTTCCCAGGTCTATTCCTATTACCTTGCCTGCCATATTTTCCTCCTGAAAGCGTTATTGTATGTCTTTTGCATCCGGATCGCTCAATTTTCCGCCTCAGTGGAAACCACCACCTTGGTAGGTCGCAATAAGCGATCTTCGTACATGAATCCTTTTTCAAGTTCTTGGACTACCTGATTGGGCTTTCCATTTTCCGAGCAAGGCACCCGAGCGATTGCCTCGTGCAAATGCGGATTAAAGGTCTCACCCAGCGCTTGGATTTCCGTCACTCCATGCTTTTTGAGAATATCTCGGAACATTTTCAGCGTCATGGCCACTCCCTCGCCGAGCGGATCGCATTTTTCCGACGCATTGCAATGGCTCAAAGCACGTTCCAGGTTGTCTGTTATAACGAGCAAATCCCGCAGGAGTTCCTCGTTCCTGTATTTCACAAGCCTGCTTTTCTCTTGAGCAGATCTTTTCTTGTAATTCTCCAGGTCCGCTACAGCGCGCATCCATCTGTCACGATTCTCAGCAGCCTCCTTCAGTGCCCTTTCCAGAGGATCCGGTGCAGGCACTGCTTCTCCGGTAGCATTTGCTTCATGCTCCTCCGACTTGGCAGCTGCTCTGAGTTGCGTGGGCGCGTGCTGCTGTATCGCTTTTTCCCGCTCGGGAATCGGCTCGTCACTTTTTTTGCGGTCCTCGTCAGTCAACGTTTACCTCCAAGGTCTTGTTTGGCCAGAATCTTTAGGTAGGCATTGCGTGAAGCATAAAATCCGACAAATCATCTCTGATTTGCCCGACGACCTGAGTAACGTCGGCAAACATTCCGTATAATTTTCCCAATAAATTTAGAAGCTTACCCTCAGACGACCCAGTATACATTTGGGCACAGGACTTCCACTTGTCAAGTGGCTCCGTACCATGAATCAGGACACTTACGAGAAGATAGGGGTGGGCCGAAAGGACAACAGAACCTCCCCAGCATCAAGCAATGGCTCGTAGATGAAAGGACCAGCGGCAGATACGGGTGTCGCAATGCGGGGACCAGCGGCACTTTGCCAGATATGTTTGTCCATCTATGCATATTGACGGAATTACTGCTAAGCGCATTCTCCGTACATTACGCGCCTAAGGACGCGGCTCAAGTCTTCAGCATCGTACGGTTTGGGTATAACCCCTTTGAAACCGTATTTCTCGCACTCCGCCATTATGGGGTCATTTGAATACCCGCTGGAAACAATAGCTTTCACGTTCTTGTCAATTCTTAGAAGCTGCTGCAGGAATTCATTTCCCCCCATCCCGCCTGGCACGGTCAGATCCAAGATTACCGCATCAAACGGTTTCATAGTTTTTTTGGCTTCCAGGTAGAGCTCCATTGCTTCCGTGCCGTTTTTGGCAACCACTGCTTCGTAGCCTAACATGGATAGAAGCTCGGACGTCAAGTCTCGTATTGACGTCTCGTCGTCCATGACCAGAATCCGTCCCTGCCCCATGAAGATGCCGCCGTCCTCTGGGACATCCTGGATAAGCACCGCCTGGGAGGCGGCCAGGTAGATAACGAACTTGGTTCCCACGCCCTCTTTGGACGTAACAGAAATGGAGCCTTCATGGTTTTGAATGATGAAGAAGGTACTTGCCAAACCCAATCCGCTCCCGGTTTTTTTCGTGGTGAAATATGGATCGAATATTTTCAGCAAATTCTCTGGCGAAATGCCCACACCTTCGTCTCTCACGGACATCCTCACGTATTTTCCAGGCTTTACGGTGGAGCCGTTCTCGTTCGTGATAACCACGTTCTCGGCTGAGACGTAGATGGTCCCGCCATGGGGCATGGCCTGATCCGCGTTGATGACCAGATTGCTGAATACCTGACTTATCTGGGCCTCATCGACTTCTACAGGCCATGTGTCTCGTGCAATCACGAATTCGCAGCGAACATTGGAGCCGCGCACTGCGAACTCACACGCCTCTCTGAGAATCTTGGCTATCGAGGCGCTCTGTTTTATGGGTGCCCCGCCTTTTGCAAAAGTCATCAGCTGATTGGTCAGACTCTGCGCCCGTTTGCATGCTTTTCCAGCTTCCTTGAGTCTCCCCAGAGCCTTTCCGTTGCCCGGCATGTAGATTTTCGCGAGCGAAATGTTGCCCTGCACTGCTGTCAGAATGTTATTAAAATCGTGAGCTATGCCGCCAGCAAGCACTCCCACCGATTCAAGTTTCTGGATTTTCAGAACCTCTTCTTCGAGCTTTCTTTTTGAGGTTGTGTCCGTCAGGAAACTCAGGGTGGCAGGAGTACCCTGCCAGGTTACTGCCACTGCGTGTATGTCCAGCCATCTCAATCGTCCCTTCCTGTCAACCACCCTGTAAGTAAAATTCCGAGGTGCCGATCGGTCCGACACCATTTTTCGATCTGCCTCCGATGCCGCCTTTCGATCCTCAGGGTGGATCAACTCGAAGAAATCTTTTGATTTGAGTTCATGGTTGGAATATCCAATAATATCCTCGAACCTCTTGTTCACGAAGTGGATTTTGCCCTGCTGATGCACAATGATCCCATCGTTCGCATTCTCGACTACAATGCGATATTTTTCTTGAGAATCTTTCAGCGCTTTTTCCGTTCGCCTGCGCACGCCTATTTCACTTCGGAGCTTTTCATTGAAACTCTTGAGCTTGGCTGTTCTTTCCTCCACTCTGTCCTCAAGCTCTTCTCTTGCTTTCCTGAGTTCCTCGTTGATTTTAAGCAGTTCCGCGGTTCGTTCCTCCACGAGCCTTTCCAGATCGTTTTGGGCGATCTTGAGTTGCTCCTCATGCTTTTTAGTCAAAAGGAGCTGCCTTTTTTCCAGTGTCAGGTTCTCCACCAGGGCCAGAACGGAGGTCTGGTTATCACGCCTGAGTGAACGCAGATGCATTCTGCTCCAAATCTTGCCCCCCTCGATCTCAAGGAGGCCTTCATAGCTATGAGCCTTCCTTGAAAGAAATACTTTTCTGATGAGTATGTCAGCTTTATCAGCTTCTTTGGGACGAGGAAACAACGATGAAAAGCTGCGATTCTCTACCCTCCTATAATCAGGGCTTATGTTCCCGCAGGCTTTGTTGGCAAATATAATGACGTATGACTCGTCCATAAGCAGAGCTGGAATAGGTAGAGCGTCCAAAAGCATTGCCAGAGGCGTACCCAGGACGTAAGTGCCTGTAAGAACGTATTCGCCCTCTGACAGAGTGCTGATATCAATGGTTTCCGTTGTCTGGTCCCACAATGGATTGAGATTCGGGAGCCGGTCCTCAGAAAAATCGAACGATTCAACAATAGGCATCACATTTCCTCCCCAACGTTTACAAATTAGATAAAAACGTTGCTTACCATTAACCCTACCCCACAAATTACAGCAGCCATTCTTGGAGTATTCAAGATTCTTATTAATAAAAGAACGGCTTTTTGAATGGTAACAGCCCCGTTACGTTCTGTCAACAATAGAATAAGCAAGTGCGTAAACATTCAGTCATTCGGGGGAACCGACTAATCTAGGTTGTCAGTGCGAGAAGCGGAGCGACGAAGCAATCTCCCTAGCCATACGATTAGATTGCTTCGCTGCACCCGCAAGGACATGTCTCCGGAGTGCCTCGTCTCCACCCGTAACTGAACGGTTGCCCAAGTGCATCCATATTTTTCGAGCTCGTCGGATTTTCCGTCTGCCGCAGCAATTTACGATCCCAGGCTCTCAAAGCCATTGTAGCCACAGAGGGGGCCTGGTTCCGTGATATCTGTCCCTTGTGCAATGGCTTCACTTGTATCACTGATTCGATCCTTGTGAGTTTATCGATGCGGTTACCATCATTTTGCCATATTTCACCAGTGGTTACATCGCGGATACCGAAAACATTCCGACCTGAGAGCACGTCAGAGGTGTTTCCGGCAGACATCTTCAGAACTCCAGTCTCTCCGGAACTTCATACGACACACAAATCCTTATTCTGGCTTGTAGCACTCCATGTGCATGCATGCCTGCTGTCATCGTTGTTAAGCGCAACAAATAGGAGACTATTGGATTGGCAAGCCATGCACCCGCTTCGCATCGACACCGCCGGTTCGGCTCGCTCAAAAACGGCAGAAACTCAATTTGAAAGCAAGAAACGGAGTGCGTCCCTTCCCAGCCGTTGATATACTCTGATCATCGGGTGGCCCGCTAAAGGGAGCGCATTATGGATGCATCAGCGAAAAATACACAACTTGCCGCCGCAACGGTGAATGATCCTCGTTGGGCTTCTGTCGTCGCCCGCAACCCGGAAGC